>DFKH01000126.1 GCA_002373815.1 Alphaproteobacteria bacterium UBA3650 | reverse complement strand
GAATGAAATCAAAGAATTGTTGGCTGTTTATGATTTACATTTAGGTATGCAAATTGAAAATTGGCCACCAGAGAATTTGGAAGAATTAGCTTCCTCAGTTTCTTTGGACGACTAGAATTAAATCAAACCGTGAGGGGATTGGCCCCTCACGTCCTTTTCTTTGCACGCTGACGTAAGGGTGGAGAAAAAGGTCTTAACAATCAGCTTTGCCCCGCAAGGCTTTTAACGAAAGGAAAAGAAAATGCGTCATGGATTTAAAAAAAGAACATTGAACAAAAAAATCGCACATCGTCGTGCCATGTTTGCTAACTTAGCGAATGCTTTAATCAAACATGAACAAATCAAAACAACTTTGCCAAAGGCGAAAGAACTCAGCCCTATCTTTGAAAAGCTGATCACAAAAGCCGAAGACGGCACATTGCATGCTCGTCGTCAGCTGATTTCTTTCCTTCGCGATGAAGCCATGGTCGAAAAAATGATGACCACGTTGGTAAAACGCTATGAAAAGCGCAACGGTGGTTATGTGCGTGTGTTAAAAGCGGGGTTCCGTTTTGGTGACTGCGCCCCAATGGCTATCGTCGAATTGGTAGATCGTGATGTGAATGCCAAAGGTCAAGATTCTGGTAAAATCGTTGAAGTGGAAGCTGATGTCGAAAAGGCTGAAGAGAAGAAATCCACTGCACCAAAAGCGGAAAAAGTGACCAAAGTGCAAAAAGAAAAAGCTCAAAAGGTGACAAGCAAGGCAACCGCAAAAACTCAAGTTGTGCGTCGTGCCAATATGGGCGGCGGTTCGTAAGAGTCGGCAATGCTTTAGAAAAAATGCTTCGAGTATTTCGGAGCATTTTTTTTTGAAAAAAATCTTGCAAAATAGAAAAAAAGACGATAAAATGAAACTCATAGAAACTTAAAGGGGAAATTATGTTTAAGAAAATTTTATTGTTGACATTTGCTTATGTAGCTGTTTCTGCAAATGCAAAAACATTGAATGAAGTTTTGGATTATACGTATGAAAATAGTTGGAGTATCAATGCCGAACGAGCCGGACAGCGCGCAATAGATGAAAATGTAGCCATTGCAAAGTCTGGATTTCGTCCCCAAATCGCAGGTGTTGGTTCCATTGGACGTAGTTATAACCGCAACAAATATGACTATACGCCCACAAAAGCTGAGTTATATAAAACACCAGATGATGTTTCAATTCAAATGAAACAGCCCATTTTTTCAGGCTTTTCAACGGTTCAAGCCGTCAATGCGGCCAAAAGCCAAGTGCGCGCTGGTCGTCAAGGCTTGGTGAATACTGAACAAGGTGTGCTATTGGATGCTGTTGCTTCCTATATGGATGTAGTTCGTGATAAGGCAGTATTAGATTTGCGTGAAAACAATGAGAAAGTTTTAAAAGAACATTTAAAATCTTATCGTAAGCGTTATAAAGTGGGTAATCTGACGCGTACAGATGTGGCTCAATCAGAGGCAAGAGCAGAGGGGGCAACGGCAGCCAGAATAGCCGCAGAAGGAAATTTAAAAGTATCTCAGGCAAACTTTTTTAGTATCGTTGGCTTGGATCCAGATGGATTGGAAGATGTGGTCGAATTTAAACAGAATTTGCCTGCAACATTGGATGAAGCAATTGATTACGCAATGGATCATAATCCTCAGATTAAAGCGGCAAAACATGCAAAAGATGCGGCCGAATATACTGTTAAATCAAAAAAAGGTGAATTGTTGCCACAGGTGGATATGACAGCAGCCGCCGGTCATCAACATGAACAGATGACAGTAGATAAAGGCGATTATTGGCAAGTGAAAGCAAATTTAACTGTGCCGATTTATTCGGCAGGTGCTGATTATGCATCTATTCGTCAAGCTCGCCAAAATGAAAATAAAGCTAAAATTGTGTGGGATAAAACAGTACAAGATGTTCGTGCAGGAGTGATTAGCGCATGGGAATATTATACTGCAAGCAAAGCCCAATTATCTTCCATTGAAACGCAGATTAAAGCCTCAAAGATGGCTTTGGATGGGGTTATTCGTGAAGCAAAAGTTGGGTCTAGGACAGTTCTAGATGTCTTGGATGCCGAACAAGAACACCTAAATAACCAAGTATCTTTGGTCAGAACACATCGTGATGCAATTGTTTCTGGGTATGCGTTATTGGCGGCTATTGGACGTTTGAATCCAACAGATCTGGGGCTTTCTGTCAAGCCATATGATTCAACAGAGTATTATGAAGATGTAAAGAATAAGTGGATTGGATATAATATCTAAGGGGGAAAAATGGTTGATGAACCAGAAGAAATGTCTATGAACGAGGTCCTATCATCTATTCGTCAGATGCTATCCGATGATGAAGGAAAAGAAGTAGATCAATTAGACGATGAATTGGATGATATCTTTGTGTTGACACCGGCCATGCGTGTTTCAGAAAAAAGCGCCACAAATATCCAAGAAAAAATGCGTCTTGCTTTAACAAAATTGGCCGAGCAAAAACCCAAAAAAACACCAGAAGATTATCAAAAGCTTGTGAAAGCTGAATTGCAACCCATTTTAAAAGATTGGTTAAAGGAAGAATTGCCTTCGTTGATTGAGCAAGCTCTCGATAATGAAATAAATAAATTGTTTGGATGATTAAAATATCCTTGCTTTTAAAAGTAAATTATGCTATCTCTTGATAGATAAAGAGGGAGTATAAGAGTGCATAGTGCTGTACAAAATATGCTTGACGGGCGTTTTCAGGGCGATCCATTTTCTGTGTTAGGGCAACACCAACTTGATAAAGGGTGGATAATCAGAACAATTCAACCCGGCGCAAAGTCTGTTATAGTTGAAACGCCAGAGGGACAAAATATTGCCCCAATGGTACGACAAGGTCAGACAGATTATTTTGAATTAAACTTGCCCAATGCCAAGGAATATATGCCCTATCGTTTAAAAATCACATGGTGGGATGATAGTGTGCAAATAACAGCCGATCCATATAGCTTTTTGCCCGTCCTTGGTGAACAAGATTTGTATCTATACAATGAAGGAAATCATCTGGAAATTTATAAGAAATTAGGCGCTCATTTGATGACACACCAAGGTGTGCAAGGTGTTTCTTTTGCAGTATGGGCGCCAAATGCCTCGCGCGTGAGTGTTGTAGGTAGTTTTAATAATTGGGATGGTCGCCGGCACATGATGCGCCCACGTGGGTCTAGCGGTATCTGGGAAATCTTTATCCCTGGTTTGACAGAGTGGGATATATACAAATATGAATTGACGGACAAATCGGGGCGATTGCTGCCATTAAAAGCCGATCCTTTTGCTTTTGTACAGGAAGTACGTCCTAAGGCGGGGAGCCTTGTTTATGATATCAATAGTTATGAATGGCATGATGAGGCATGGTTGCAACAACGAAAAAATAGGAATGATCGTTCTTCTCCTATTTCTATTTATGAAGTACATCTTGGATCATGGAAGCGCAAAGGCGATCGTTGGCTGACTTACTTAGAAATGGCGGAAGAATTGCCGAAGTATGTGCAAGAGATGGGTTTTACACATGTGGAATTGTTGCCTGTGGCGGAATATCCTTTTGATGGTAGCTGGGGGTATCAAGAAACGGGGCTTTATGCACCGACAAGCCGTTATGGAACGCCTGGTGATTTTCGTTATTTGATTGATAAATTGCATCAAGCTGCTATTGGTGTGATTATGGATTGGGTGCCGGCCCACTTTCCAAAAGATGCCTTTGGTTTAGCAAATTTTGATGGAACAGCACTTTATGAACACGCAGATCCACGTTTAGGAGAACATAAAGATTGGGGAACGAAAATCTATAATTATGGTCGAAATGAGGTTGCTAACTTTTTGTTGGCAAATGCCTTGTTTTGGATTCGTGAATACCATATAGACGCTTTACGTGTGGATGCGGTGGCAAGTATGCTTTACCTTGATTATTCGCGTAAAGAGGGAGAATGGATTCCCAATAAATATGGCGGTCGTGAAAATTTAGAAGCAATTGCTTTTTTGCGAAGATTAAATGAGTTGGTGTTTGCAGAAAATAACGGCGCAACAACCTTTGCAGAGGAATCAACTGCATGGCCAATGGTGTCGCGCCCCACATATTTGGGGGGGCTTGGTTTTGGATACAAATGGAATATGGGGTGGATGCATGATACCTTGAATTATATGAAGGAAGATCCAGTCAATCGTAAGTACCATCATAATGAACTGACTTTTGGCTTTTTGTATGCCTTTACAGAAAACTTTGTGTTGCCTTTGTCGCATGATGAAGTGGTGCATGGAAAAGGAACGATTTTAAACCGCATGCCAGGGGACGAATGGCAACGTTTTGCCAATTTGCGAGCGTATTATAGCTATATGTTTATGAGCCCTGGGAAGAAATTATTGTTTATGGGTGATGAATTTGGGGCAACAAGTGAGTGGAATTATCAGACGGAGTTACAGTGGCATTTGTTGCAATACCCTGTGCATAGTGGGGCACAAAAACTCATCAAAGATTTAAATGCTTTTTATAAAACGCACGCTGCTTTATATGCATTAGATACTGAAGGTACTGGATTTGAGTGGATTGATGGATCAGATGGTGAAAATTCGTGTCTGACTTTTATACGTAAGGATAAAGAAGGTCATATGCTGATTGTGGGCTGTAATTTTACGCCCATCCCACGATATAACTATCGGATAGGTGTTAATGAGGAAGGTACATATCAAGAGGTATTTAATTCTGATTTAAAATGTTATGGGGGAAGCGATACAAAGAATGTTGGAGATATTCAAACAGAAGAGCCTGGATGGAATTTTAAAAAATATGCCTTGCGTGTTGTGTTGCCCCCGTTAGCTGTTGTTGTATTTGAAAAAAAGGATGAAACATAATTTTCATACACGCTTTGAAAAATTGAAACAAAAAAAGAAATTTAACTAATAGATAGATTTTACTTTCTTTTTCTTATTTGTTGTACTATTCTTATTTCAAAAGGGGGAAAATATTAAAGGTGACATATAAAGTTCTTGCAGGTTTGCCGTATCCTTTGGGCGCGACGGTTGATAAAAAGGGCGTTAATTTTGCCCTGTTTTCAAAGCATGCAACAAAAGTAGAACTATGCCTCTTTGACCACGAAGGGAATAATGAAGAAAGAATTGTGTTGCCAAATTATACGGACGAGGTATTCCATGGTTATGTGGAAGGATTACGCTGGGGGCAACGTTATGCTTATCGTGTATATGGACCATATGAGCCAGAAAAAGGAATGCGCTTTAACCCAAATAAATTAGTGTTAGATCCTTATGCGAAAAAACTGACAGCTCCCCTTGAAGCACACGATAAACAATTGGGATATGTCCAAACAAGCCCAAAACTAGATTTATCATTTTCTCGAGTGGATAGTGCGGATGTGATGCCAAAGTGCATTGTCGTGGATGAAAATTACTTTGATTGGCAAAATGTTGAGAAACCCAAAATACCATGGAGCGAAGAAATTATTTATGAAACACATGTAAAAGGTTTTACTGCTTTAAATCCAGAGGTGGATAAAGCATTCCGAGGGACATTTGAAGGGCTGTCCAATAAAAAAGTGATTCAATATTTGAAATCACTAGGCATAACGGCGGTTGAGTTATTACCAATTGCAAGTTCTAGAACGGATGGATTATTGAAAAATAAAGGCTTGACTAATTATTGGGGCTATGATCCTGTTTTATTTATGTCACCCCATACGCCCTATTTGGCAACAGGTGCAACATCTGAAATTAAATGGGCTGTGCGAACACTTCATGAAGCGGGTATAGAAGTTATTTTAGATGTGGTATACAATCATACGGCAGAAGGAAATCAGTTGGGACCGACCATTTGTTACCGTGGAATAGATAACGCTGTGTATTATAGGTTAAACAAAGAAAATCCTCGTTATTATGAAGATACAACGGGTTGTGGCGCCAGTTTTAATTTAGATCATCCGCGTGTTTTGCAATTGGTGATGGATTCATTGAGATATTGGGCAAATAGTATGCAAATTGATGGATTTAGATTTGATTTGGCAACAACATTGGCTCGCGATAATGAAAATACCTTTACTCACAATAGCGATTTTTTGTCGGTGGTGCAGCAAGACCCAGTATTACAACGCCTCAAATTAATTGCAGAACCTTGGGATTTAGGAAATGGCGGATATCAAGTTGGAACATTTAGACCAGGGTGGGCAGAGTGGAATGACCAATTTCGTGATACAATGCGCCGTTTTTGGAAAGGTGATATGGGACAAGCAAAGACCTTTGCTAAACGATTAACAGGATCTCCAGATTTATATGATAAAAATGGAAGAAAATCTTGGGAGTCAGTCAATTTTATTACGGCACATGATGGCTTTTCCTTGGCCGATTTGGTCAGTTTTAATCAAAAGCATAATGAGGCGAATCAAGAAGAGAATCGAGATGGTCGAGATGATAATGTGTCATGGAATGGGGGCGAGGAGGGTGCTACAACAAATTCTGAGGTGTTGCAAAATCGTTTTTCTCGTGCAAAAGGATTGATGGCAAGTTTATTATTGTCAATGGGGACACCCATGATTCGATCTGGAGATGAGGTGTTGCAATCCAATAATGGAAACAATAATTTGTATGCGCAAGATAATGCGTTGTCTTGGACGGATTGGAAAGAGGTAAGTCCAGAAGGCTCAGAAATGTTGAAGCTAGTTCAGCATTTAACTAAATTCAGAAAAGAAAATCAAATTTTGGCTCAAGATTATTTTTTGCATGAAGATAAATGCACATGGTTTCGACCCGATGCAGAGCGGATGCAAGAGAAAGATTGGGAATACTATGTGCGAGCGCTCTCTTGTCGAATCAAAGAAAAAACAGGAAATTTGTTTTTTATTTTTAATGGGTATGAAAAAGATTTAAAATGGAATTTGCCATCTCCCTCGGCCCACAAAATATGGCAAATTGCTTTGTCAACAGAAAAAACATCGATAAAAGCAAACAAATTAAACGTGCCTGCATGGTCTGTTGTCGTCTTAAAAGAACAGAAAAAACTTGACTAAATATAAAAATGTGCTATAATACATCGTATGTTAGAACAGGCACAATTTAAAAGAAAACAAGAAGATTTTACCTGCGATGTTTGTGGGGAAAAAGTTCATGGAAATGGTTATACAAATCATTGTCCAAACTGTTTGGCCAGTAAACATGTTGATATCAATCCAGGTGACAGAGCCGCAACCTGCCATGGGGTGATGGAGCCAATTGGTTTTGAAATACGTAATGGTAAAGAATATATCATCCATCAATGCGAAAAATGTGGTCATACCCGCCCCAATAAAGTGTGCGCAGATGATAACCGTGAAACAGTACGCTTGGTGGCAAGTGGTATGTGGATGCGATCCAGATTTCAAAGATAAAAATAAGTCTTGACTTTTTTCATCTTTTCGAGTATCTATTAGATATTAACTGGAAGGAGGTCCTATGACTGTAAAACTGCCTAAAAATTATCGTCCTTCGGAACAAGAAGAATATATGTGTGAACGACAGCTTGAATATTTTAAACAAAAGCTGATTGATTGGCGCCGTAACTTATTGCGCGGTATGGCCAGAGCTTTAACGGACCTTCAAGAAAGTGATTTGCAGGAAGCAGACATCAATGATCGTGCCACAAAAGAAATAGAACAGGCATTGGCGATGAAAGCGCGCGATCGTGATCGGAAATTGATTGAAAAGATCAATGCTGCTTTGGATCGAATTGAGGATGGGACCTATGGCTATTGTTTAGAAACAGGCGATCCAATAGGTATTCTCCGTTTGGAAGCTCGCCCAACGGCCACCTTATGTATTGAAGCCCAGGAACGTCATGAACGACGTGAACGTACACAAGCACCAAGAGATTAAAAATGACAACTCCAGTATTAAATAAGAAATGTCCCATCTGCGGTAAACAAGCTGTGTTGGAATACCAACCTTTTTGTTCTAAAAAATGTGCAGATATTGATTTGGGGCGCTGGCTAAAAGGAACTTATGTTGTTCACACAAACGAAACACCAGAGGAAGAAGCGCTGAAAAATTCAGAACAAGAAGACGAATAAAAAGAACGGGAGCCATGTGGTTCCCGTTTTATTTGATTAAAAGTAAGCTTATTCAGCATCAGCCTTTTTTGCTTTGGCCTTTGGTGCCTTCTTTGCTTTCTTTTCTGCCTTTGGCGCTTCTTCCTCAGTTTCAGCTTTTGGAGCTTCTTCTGTGACAGCTTCCACAACGGCAGCTTCTTTTTCTGCCTTGGCAGCTTTATTGGCTTTAACAGCGGCCTTTTGAGCCTCGGCTTCGGAACGAGCAATATTCACACGAATAACTTGTTCCACATCTGGGTGCAACTTCAAAGCGACATCGAACACACCCATCACCTTGAATGGAACATTCAATTCCACATGGCGACGTTCAACCTTAAAGCCTTTTTCAGCAATAGCATCGCAAATATCACGACCCGTTACAGAACCATACAGTTGACCTGTTTCGGCGGCTTGGCGAATAATTGTTACGGATAAGCCTTTCAAATCTTTTGCCAATTGTTCAGCATCAGCTTTGAGTTTCGCATTCATAGCCTCATATTCAGCACGTTTTGCTTCAAAAGCCTTCATATTGTCAGCTGTTTTACGCAATGCCTTCTTTTGAGGAAATAAATAGTTCCGAGCATAACCGTTTTTAACGTTCACGACGTCGCCCATTTGGCCAAGTCTGTCAATACGTTCCAATAAGATAATTTCCATGAAAACCTCCTTATTCTTCGGCTACAAATGGTAACAACGCCAAGAAACGAGCACGCTTGATGGCTTTCGCCATGCTACGTTGGTGTTTGGCACACAGTCCAGAAACACGGGCAGGTGTCATCTTACCGCGTTCTGCGATGTATTTTGTAATCAAACGTAAATCTTTGTAATCAATTTCCTTAACGCCAGCTTTGCAAAACGGGCAGTTACGAGATCCAAATGTTTTTTCCATCTTACACCTCAGCTTTCTCAATTTCAATGTCAAACTTGTCATCTTTTTGACGCTT
>DFKH01000093.1 GCA_002373815.1 Alphaproteobacteria bacterium UBA3650 | reverse complement strand
TTTTGTTGGCAAGGGGTAAGGCTGTTCTATGAGTACAGGGGCTGATTATATAATAAGAAAGGATAAACAGAAAGAGGGTAAGCCTTTTATGGGGCATACCCTCTTAACTGACGAAGCTCTTAATTAAGATTGAATATGTTTGATAGAACATATATGAGTATTACCACTCAAAAGTGAAAACCACTTTTTGGGGGTGCATATTTTCTGCTTTCCAATTATCTAATAACTCTTTCTTTCTTTTTCGTGTTATACCTTCTTTTTCAATATCAAAAGTATAGTCAATGGTGACCTTAGTCGGTAGTTCAACAGTTTCAGTTTCCCCAAACTTTGTTTTTTTTGTAAAATTAGATAATACCCAAGTGTATGTACCATTTATTAAAATAGAAAAATAAGGCTCGTCGGGGTCGTTGCTATACACACATGACCTACTGCGATTGGGTAAATGCTTACATGGCAATCCTAAGAGCCCTGCATAATAGAGGTCACGGCGCATTCGGGTATAACCATAGAAATTGTCTAATAGCATATTTACCATGATACCCGAATGATTCATTATGGGATTTTTGGGGTCGCAATAATAGGAACAACTAGTTTCATTACCACTGTTACCAAGACCAGGCATAGACCATTCATGAAAAAGAAGACGCCCATCAGGTTCATGTACTGGCATATTTGGATAACTGACCTCAAATTTTTCCAAAAATCTCTGGGCACCATGTGGCGAGGTGATGGATTCTATATAATAATCCTTATAATAATTGAAGACGTATCCACCATAGCCTCCCTTCGTTGGTGTGTCTAAAGCCCATTTGGCAAATCCTTCTTTATTCAGGACTAATCGGGTGTCTGTTCCATATTCTCCTCCATATTCTTCTCCATCTTCTTCAAATTCTTCCATGAAGCCTTTTATCGAATAATTGATGATGGCAATTTGTCCTATATCGTTCTCTTTAAATCCTATATATCCGTCTTTGAAAAGTCCATAATTCATAGTGAATGCTCCTTCTAAACCATAATCAAAATGGACTGTATCTTTTCCATTTATTATTTCTTGGATGAGATAGCAATCTCGGGGAAGGTTATAATACGACAATGCATCTTTACTATGCAATAATTTGAACTTCATGTCCAAGAAAAGACTATCTTTGCCTTTATGGTCCGTGGCATAGCCTTTGATGTTTTTCGGAAGACCATAAGGAAAGATTTTGTTTAGATCTATAATAAGATCATTATTCTCGGATTGAGCGAATACATAATTGTTAGCTGTTAAGACAAACAACAATAGAAATAAAATCTTTTTCATAATTTCCGTGATATTAAATGGTTTGAAAGTATTAGTCGTAAATATATTTTGTAGTCTGGTATTTAATAGAAGACAGTGTTATTCCTTTTCCATTCCCATACTCATAAGAATACTCGTATTCATGTACTTCACATTTCACAGGAAGTCCTTTTTCGTTTAATGTCCATTTAAAGATTTTACGTGTTTCACTGTGATCGCCACCGTGGAAATCTTGATATTCAGCTATCGGTAAATGTTGGTTGGGCTTACCTAATAAACCTAAAATGGAAAGGGTTGTTTCTTTTTCATCACAAATGAATCCTTTATTTTCTATAGGTTTACTGTTTTCATATTCTTTCCAAAACTCATCGGCATAAAATTCTTTTAGTTGATTTTCAATATTATAGCCATAGCCTTCTGTGCAAAATAAATTCTTTTTCTTTTTTATTTCATCTTTTGAATAGTAATATTCTGTTCTCATTATTCCGTCTGCATAACATGAAATGTTTATTATATTTCCGTTTTTGTAGATATATCCCGGTGCTCCATTTTCCCCCCAGAAAATCTCTGATATATAGTGATTGTTCAAATAAAGATTTTTATCATAAGTATATTTTTCTTGCGTATAAAAATTTGAAATAATTGAAGTAAAATTAAGAAGGCGATTCACGTCAATATTATTTATTTCTTCAACAAACCCCTCTTTGTTCAACCTTATGTAACTATAGTGAGGTAATGTGTCAGTTGCAAATGTTGTTTTGTTGGGGATGTTAGTTATTTTAACAAGATCCCAGTTTATTGAACCGGCATTATCTACGGTTTCAATTACTATTCCATTTATTTTGTTATCAATTGTTATATCTTGATTAGCATGTATCTCAACAATTATTGTATCTGCTGATTCTTCATGCATCCATTTTTCTTCGAACTGGTCATAGCGCTTTGATATACTTTGGCTGATTATCTTTTTCGGTATACCATGAGGATAAACTTTCTTTATGTGCTCATTAAATTTTTCCTTATCATAATTATAATGTATTTTCAGGCTTTGTGCTGAAATATTTTGAATGCTTATAATTATAGAGAATAAGAGTAATAAGAATTTAATTGCTGTTTTCATATTAACCTTTGATTTAATCGTGATTACTTTTTTCTGCTATTAATATATGTCGGATTCATTTGTTTGCCTCGGTTTCCCATCCGTTGGTCATACTAACGATTAGTGCCACTTGTTCCGTGATTTGGATTCATCATCCTTGAGGTGTTGTCCTGCGGTTTGATTTTATTTGCCATGGTTTAAAAAGATTTGTGCCTTTCTCTATCCCCAGCGGTTGGGCGGTTAAACTTTTGGGTAAAGACATGAAAAAGCGTGGGGACTAATGCACCACTTCTTCAGATAGAGGTCGTAGGAAAAACCTTTGCACGAGATGTAATGATAGATGCCCACGCCAATCTGCGTGAGAAACTATTATACTATTCTTGTGCTTAAGTCCGAAATTTCCTACGTTTCAGTTGACAAGATGAGCATAACGCTTCTTTTCCTCGATGTCTTGGACACATATTTATATATATCCATTTGCAAAGATATGGAAAAAGAGGAAAAGTTCCAAATATGATGCAATAATTTTGCGGGGAGATGAAAAATAATTGGAAGGACAGGGCGAGGGATGGGGAGAAGGTTGGCAAGGGAGGAGGAAAGCCACTTTCTGATTTCCAATTTAAAGATATATATGTGATGGAAAGCAATTTTTCAAATAACAATTAATACCTTCAGTAACTGTTTTAAAATCTGCTTCACCAAGAATATTGATGCGGTGTTGAGTATCTCCAATAAAGCGAACTACATCATAATTTCGCTTTTCCACAATAATAACTTTTAGTTTTTTATTTAAGAGTTCTTCTAAACAATAAATGATGTTGATTATTTTTGTTTCAACCCCAGGGCTAATATGAATAACTTCAGTATTAATTTTTTTATTTTGCAATAAATCTATGGTTTTTAAAATACACTCAATAGTGTCGTCTATATATGTAAAATCAATGACTTGATTTCCTCCTTCAAGTATTAACGTTTTATTCTGTAACGCTTTTTTTACGAAATTAGGGATTACCCGATCATCAATATCATAGTTATTGCCATATACATTTGAAAAACGGAGAATTGTATATCTATTTATTACTTCTTGAACCAATAGTTCACCTTTTAATTTACATTCTCCATAAACATTGATAGGTTTTTTTTCTGCTGTTTCTTTCACAGGCATCTGTTCTTGTTCACCATAAACCTCTCGGCTACTACCAAAAATCATCCACGTATTAGGATTTTTCGCCACATTTTGAACAACATATTTTGTACCCCAATAGTTGGTTTGAACACAATTTTCCTTATCTAGTTCAGCATCAATGACACGACTGACCGCAGCTAAATGAATAATTCCATCAAAATAATTTTTGGAAAAATACGAAATCACAGCCTTTTCATCCCGAATGTCTAATGTAGTAAAACATACAGAATTCAAATATTGATTGTCGTTGAAAATTAGAGGTTTTATATCAATACCATAAATATCCCAATTTGAATGTCTTTTCACAATCTCTTCAACAAGGCTTCTTCCTATAAAGCCTGAAATGCCTGTAATTAAAATTTTTTGTTTACACATAGAACTTGTTTCCCTTTTTCATCAATAATTAATTTATTATCATTAAAATCCGTTACTAGGGCAAAACCATTATAAAATGGTTCAGCAATCCGATACCGGTTAGAATATAATGCATTGCCATTCATGTCGATGTGAAACCAACCATATCTGTCTTTAGCTGTGGCGAATTTTTTGTGAAAGACTCCAAGATCAAGGAATTTTTTGCTATAGAGAGAACTTCCATCGGATTTTATATGGAGGAAACTTCCATCTTGCAGCATTGCGCATGCATATCCATCCTTGAAATCACCAATATAGCGGTATTTCTCTGAGTACAAGCATTTTCCTTTTTTGTCAATATGAAAATAATTGCCATCAAAATCTCTTACAACGCACTTTTCTTCTTGATAATTACCACAAAAGGCATAATTTTGATTGTAAACCCTTTTGCCGTTAACATCAATGTGGAAACAATTGTCTGCATAATCAGTAACAGCGGCAAGGTTGTCGTAATATCCGAATGTGCGTTTGTATCGTTGCGGATATATTGCATTCTCTTGAATATCAATATGATACCATCCAGACTCGTCTTCTACGGGAGCAAGTCCAGGTGCGTGGTATTTCAGCTTGTTTTTAAAAGTTTTCATTTGTAAATAATTGATTGTTAAACACCAATGCATCTAAATTCATTTGTTTTGCGCTACGGAAAGCGTCATCTTTAGTGTGTACTATTGGATCGCCCTGTAGGTTGAAAGAAGTATTGATTAAGGCCAATACACCATGTTCTTCATTCAAATATGTCAGCAAACGATACATAAACGGATTATCTTCATCATTTTCAATGGCTTGAATTCTTGCAGTATTGTTTGCATGAACAACACCAGCCATCCTTTCTCTGTATTCTGATTTTATGATGAAATCCTGCAACATGTAGCGAGCGAGATCTGTTACTTTTTGTTCTGCAACCATCTCTACATTCTTTTTAAGCATGATGGGTGCGACAGGACGGTACCATTCCCTTCTTTTTACTTCCATGCTCAACTTTTGGGCAAGTTCCTTGCTGTCTGCAAGAGCAATGAGGCTACGGTTTCCGAGTGCGCGGGGACCTGCTTCACCAAAGCCATTGCAAACAGCTATGATTTTATTTTGCAATAAAATATTGGCTGCCCTCACGATGATGTCATCCAGATTCTTTTGATGGAATTCTTTTAATCCCACATTGTTGAGATAGGGCGAGTGAGGTTTGATGGTATTTCCTTTCTGTTGTTCCAGTAACACTGCTGCACCGATGCTCAGACCACTGTCGTTGCAACATGGTGCAATATGGATATCTCTGAATAGTCCGCTTTCCACAATTTTAGTATTTGTGACTATGTTCAAGGCACAGCCACCTCCATAATACAAATAGTCGGTATGGAATTTCTTCTGCAAGGTTTCCAGTTTTTGCATAACAGCGTTTTCAAACATCCGTTGAAAGGTGGCTGCACAATCTTGCATGAACGAATTGTGGGTATCGAAGACCGTTGTAATTCCGAAATGTTTTTTTGCAGATTCCAGTATCTCGGCTTCCCTGTTCCAAAAATCCTTGAAGTAATGATTCTGAACAAGCCAATTTTCAATTTCCGGATGATATTTGCCCCAACTCGCAAATCCCATTAATTTTCCTGGAACGGAACAGTGCATACCACTTGATGCTCCTAACATTTTAAATGTGAATGAATTATCATTGAAAAACTTGGATATATAGCCTAGATCCGTCCAGCCGTTTTCAATGTGTGTGAATTTTCCATTCCTAAAAAGAAATGCTGAGTAGTTGCCCAGTGACGATCCTCCATCAAGTGAAATTAGCAGTGAATTATCTTTGAATTCGCCGTAAAAAGGTATGGTTGAGCCAAGATGGGCGATTTCGTGTTGGCACAGAAAAGCGTTGATCTCTTTGCCATTCCAATCGTCGTGTTGGAAATAGGCGTTAGCCGATGGCAGACCAAACAACAATTCCGTTTGTCTGTCAGCTTCGAAACGCCACTTTCCATTTTCGGAGATAAACGAGTTTCCTACGAAACAGTTTACGCAAACAAGGTCAAAGTCGTCAGGCAGTTCCAATGCGTTTTCATCAACTAATTGTTCAATGAGCAAATCCATGCGGTTGTCATATTTTCGCTTCGTAAAACGCTCAAGTTGAATATATTGTATAATCTTTCCATCTTGCATGAGGCACAGGTTATGGTCGTGGACGTACGCCGGGTATTTCAAACTGTTACGGTCTTTGATTCCGTAAATTGCTAATGTCGGTTTTGTCATATCTTAATTTATAAATTCCTTTATTTGACCGCGCCATGAACACCAAAAATGATTTCTTTTCCCCCAGAATATCATTCCCTCAAGCATCATTGGCCATTTTTTGTATTCCAATTCTTCTTCTGATGAGGTGAAATCAAACAAATATGCATATAGAATTGCCATTTGAAAGTCATGTGTACAGAACAAATCGACCGTATTGGCTTCGTTGCCATAGGCAAAGATAAAGTCAAGCATGATTTTAGCTGTCTCTTCTATTGAGTAAAAACCAGGCAGTCCATCTGTTACTAATTTGTGGATAATAACATCGCTTCTATAATTATAATCTGCAAATACCTTATCGCTCACGCATCTATCTTTTATTTGTGGGGCTTCTAATTCTTTGCTTGCGATGATCAATTTTTTTTTGACACCTTTACCTAAAAGAATTTCATTACATGTTTGAATATTCCGATCACAGGAGCTAGAGGCAAAGAACCCAATATTATACCTTAATCCACGTCCAAAACTACGGGCAAGTTCAATGCCTTCGTTTGTCAGCAGCACCTCTCGCCCAAAAGTTCCATTTTTAATGTTGCCTCGAATGGAATGTCGGAAAACAATTTTGCAGTTTGCCCTTTTAGGGACATGAGTTGCTCCTTTCTCCATTTGTTCGTAAATTGATTTCAGTTTCATGGTTTTTCTTCCACATGTTTAAATTTATTATTCAACATAGAAAAAATCTTTAAATGTAAGAAATAAGTATTTGCATTTACATTCTTAAAATCGTCTTCTGTCCAAATATTCACCGCATAATCATTTAGCCGAAAATCTTTTCTATTTCTTGATTTGACAATACTTCTTTCCATAATAATTTGTCATTAGGCATTTCAACTTGTGCATCTTTGCCTCCTCATATTACATTTCTTGCAATTCTCGCTTTCGCCCCAATTTGTAATGAAATCAAGGTATTTTGCACCGTTCCACATCTCCAACGGCGACACAGATACAATGTTGCCGAAGTTGCCAAATTCTTTGCGAACTTCGCTCGGACAGCAGCATATCTGGTATGACCCGTCGTATTCTACCCACAGCTCTTGACCAAGGAATGGGCAATACGTGTCGGAACGGTCAATTTGCGGCGCGTCCAAATTCAGCGGTGTAAAATTTTCCAATTTGATTTTACCGTCGGCGATTGCACAACATTGTGTGCATACGTTATTCCAAAGTGGTGCGTTTTCAGCAGTGCGAAGCATTTCGGGAGCAAGTGAGTCTGATGTTTGCCAAAGGTGATGACCTTTCACGCGGTCAACGCCATGGTCGATTGACCAACGGATTATGTTTTCGAGTTCGTTGAGGTTCGATTTCATAAATGTACATTGAAGTGTAACCGTGCTGTGGTTGTGAAGTTTGCGACGAAGATCGAGGTAATATTGAATGTTTGAGAGTTGTTTTCGGGTGTCAATGCCACACATTATTGACTCGTTGATTGCGGGATTGATGCCATTGATGCTGAATTTTACGTCAGAAATCACATGCAAAAGTTTTTCTGTCCAATATTCAACCCCTTTTGGAAATGTTCCGTTTGTCGTGAGATTCATCTTAATACCAAATTTCTTGCACAAATCCACAAGTTGCTCAAAATGAGAGTACAACAGCGGTTCTCCCATAGTTGAGGGAATTATTTCCTTCAATCCGTGATGCACAAGTTCTTCCACAATTTTTTCTATCACCGTAAATTCCATTTCGGTACGGTGTAACTTTTTGAGCCGATGCATGTTGTCGGAAGAGAACGTGTCGCACATTTTGCAATGCAGGTTGCATTTGTCCGGATTGGTAATAAATGTAATTCTCCATGGTGACGGACGGTGCTGATAAAGTGGTGTTGTTTTGGTCGATTCGTTGTATTTCAACATACAAAACTCTGCATCGTCTTTTATCGTGCGGACTTTTTCGATGGATGGCTTCAATGCAGAAAGTGTTTCGGGATTGTCAACAATCATTTGCATCTTGGATTGTAAATCATTGGAATTTCCAAGTTGAAAAGTGAATCCGTCGATGCCGTCGTGGACAAGCTCTGCCATTCCGCCACGGTCGCTTACAAGGACTGGGATTTGCGCTGCCTGCGCCTCCTGAATTACAAGCGGGGCGTTTTCGAGCCAAATCGACGGACAAACTAGAACGTCAAAAGAATCAAGCACTTGTTGCAATTTGTTATTGTGATATTTGCCCTTGAACTCGATTCTTATACCCGAATATTTCGCTGCTAGATCCCTTCCGTATGCGCTGTTGATATCGCCCCAAATCACAAGTCGGGAATTACCCGTAACCTTGCTGAAAGCCTCACACAAAAGATGAACGCCTTTGGTGTGGATAATCCTTCCCATGAAGCCAAAAACGATTTCTGATCGGTTGGATTTTTTGTATTTTTTAATCGCAGAGAGGTTAAAGCCGTACTTGGAGTAAAATATTTTTTTCCTGTCCACACCCATATCAATGAAAAACTGCTCAAGAGTGTGCGACGGTGCAAAAAACACATCAATACAATCTATTGTGTGTCTGATATGCTCAGTACGTTGCTTTATTTGTTCGGCAGAAAAGTCATGCCTGTTATAATGAGACGCTGCGCAACGGGTGCATTGTGCAATGTTTGGCAAAGGGCAAATCTTCCAATCTTTTGGATCAATCAGTTGTCCCCTGTGGCAAAACATCCAAAAATCGTGGATTGTGAAAAATACAGGTAGTCCAAACTCTCTTTTTGCGATAATTGGAATTTGGGTGGAGAGGTGCGACAAGTGTCCGATATGTACCACATCGGGTTTCACAAGTTTAACATATTCGCGAAATGCATCGTCAATTTTGGGATTGAGATATTTATCGTAAAAAACAGCGTTCTCTGGCTCGTAATTATTTATGTATCGAATATTTACACCATCTTCTATGGTGTCGTTGCACTTGTATAAAGGTATCGTCCTGTCTTCAATCCGATGAAACACAAAAACATCATTGCTTTTCGCGAGTTCATGTGCAAGATTGTATGTGTAAACTTCTGATCCTGCCATGTAAAACGGCGGATAACCATGGATAATGATGAGGATTCGCATAGTTTTAATTTTATTGCAAATATTTAAATAATATAATATTGTCTTCTATTTTTTTATAAATAATTCTATTGTTTTCTATAAAAAAATAGGTTCTTGTACATATTCCATTTGCAAAGATATGGAAAAAGAGGAAAAGTTCCAAATATGAATGCAATAATTTTGCGGGGAGATGAAAAATA
>DFKH01000032.1 GCA_002373815.1 Alphaproteobacteria bacterium UBA3650 | reverse complement strand
TTTGAAAGTTTAGTTAGAAAAGCGTTAAACGAGGGCTTTGAAAATGGTAAACTTTATGTTTATCACATGACAAAGCCAACAGCAATCGAAGGCGGAATCCTCGTTGGCGGTTTCGAAAGATGGTTTTCGGGCGATAATAGTAACTACTATGGTCCGGGAATATACACATGTATGTACCCCGCTGTTGATAAAAGGTCAAGAACAAGCGGTGTGTATTTTGATATGAATCGTGGCAGTATATACGGTTCCGCCATGTTAAAACTTGAAGCAAACCCCGACCTAAGCAACTTTGTTATATATGATGTGGATACCGCTAAAAGAGTATATGGCGATAAATGGAAAATGGAAGACCAACTTGAAATGATACTGCCAAGCAGAGTTGTGGAAAAAATGAAAAACACAAGACATAGTAGCGGATCGCTTTGGGGGTATTGTACAAACCATCCCGACATGTATACTCGCGGTACTTCATTAAAAACCCTTTGGGAATATGTTTTAAAAGGCGACGCAGAAGCAAACGCAGCTGTTAAGGGTTTGGTATATTGGGGACCGGGTGATGGCTTTGTTGTAATATTCAGAGACTATATGGCATGTAAACCCGTTGCGGTTAGTTATGATTACGGAAGAACTTTTCAACCAATTCAGGTGTCACCAAAATTTAAAGCGTATTCACAAAATAACGTTGACATTTGGCGTGCATTGAAATATGATGCAGGAAATCCAAATGATAGCAGGGGATTATTTTATGACCCTAAAACATATAGAAAAAAATGGGGTGCAGATGCTGAGTATGATTATTTACCACCTTATTTTTACAACAATTTCGCAATGGTGAAGAAAAATGGTAAATCCAATTACCTTTGGAAAAAGACGTTTTTAAATGGTCCGATTAGTGGCGTTTGGTTTGATGAATGTCCCGAAAGATTTAAACGCTCAGGAACTGAGGTAATTATCGGTGGCATACCTATTTTAATAAAGCAAGCCGAAAATGGACAATTCTTCACTTATATTCCTCGTTATGCGGAAAACAATGAAAATGAAATCTTTATTTGCGGACTGCCTTTCTATAATGAGGAAAAATATAAAAAGGCATTAGAAAAATATATGGAAAACGTTAAAACTTGGGACAAAGAACCCGTGGATGACGTTGTTAATGATGAGGGAGATGACAATGAAACTGCATTAGAATTGAATGATGATGATTTCTCTTTCTAAAAAAAAATATTTTTAAAAAATAAAAGTGGGAAAATTTGGTTTTCCCATTTTTTTTTGGTATATTTGCACCGATAAAAAATAAATGAGCGAGTTTTTAAAGTTTGCAAACAATTAAATTTAGTATTTTATGCGTAGAGATTTTTTTATGATTGAAGACATTCTTGAGGCATTTGCACTATTCAATGCCTTGAGTGACATTGTAGAACGTGAGCGTCCTCGCCCAAACGTAAACAGACGACGTTTTGAGGATAAGCGAACAAGTTGTAACAACACTTGTCAGTGTGGTAGACAGCCACTCCCTGAGTGGGGAATTGCGGGTGAACCTGCTGACGAGAACAAGGTTTTTGGCGCCGGTTTTGAAATTGACGAACCTCGTGCACGTGACTACGATGAGCGATGGAAATTCGAGAGCGACCATGCAGCATTTGACAGATTCGTAACTGCCGGTGAAGATTGTGTCGCAAGAGGCCTCGCAAAGAAAAATGACGCACCCATTACAAAGGTAAATGCAGTGCGTAAGCGTATTGAAGACGGTCCCGTAATGGGCGTTGACCTTATCGGTGAAACCGATTGGTGGAGCTAAAAAACGCTAATGTTTTTATTAATCCTGCTAAGATGTTGTTCTTAGCAGGATTTTTTATCTACTGTTTACATGCATGTTTTGGAGATGGAATTGTGCGAGACGAGGATAATCCTCTTTTGACCAAATTTCAACAATGAAATTGTCATTGCCAAACAAGTGAGATTCATCGTTTTCGTCAAACCCCAAATATTTCATTCCATATTTTTGCTCAAGTAAATCCTTTAGAAAACCAAAATCGAGCACAGCATTTTTGTCATAAATGCTATGAAAACCATATTTATTACAAATATCTTTTGCGATGTTTGAACCAATGTCTTCTGCTTCTTCTGACATACAAGCAGCATTTAATTCGTCATCGTCGTAAATACCCGTAATGTTTTTAATTTGTCTGTTAGACAAATTTGTTTCACTAATGATTTTTTTTACCGACTCTTTCACGATTCTGTGAAGGTCATTCTCTGTTAATCTAATTATCTTTTTCATATTCTTTTTTCTTTTCTCAAATCAACGCCCGTATGTTCGACAAGTCTATTGGACTTGTTAAGACTTGGAATAAATTAAGATTATGCGTAGTACATTTCTTCATATTCACGGCCAAATCCCATGTCTTTTAAATCACGCAATTGCCTATTTGTAAAACCGGGATACGTTTCTGATTCTTGGTCTAACCACGATTCAGTATCACCATCATCTATCGTGTGGCCATTATCCATATTGTTGAGATGCCTATCAATTAACTTAATATCATCATATTTGTCCTTTAACACGCCCATTTGTCTATTTTTACGTTCTTTCCATTTTGGATTTAGTATTCCTTTTATTTTGGATTGTGGGCTATTAAGTTGTTCACCTTTATCGTTATAAAATTGCTTTATAGAATCTGTAGTGTCAAGCACCTCTTTTATTACCTGATTCACCGACTCTTTCACAATCTTGTGAATATCACTTTCTGTTAATCTAACTATCTTTTTCATATTCTTTTTTCTTTTCTCAAATTATTTTTTTCATATTCTTTTTTCTTTTCTCAAATCAACACCCGTGCGTTTGGTGTACCATTTACCTATTTCACCCTTTTTATATGGGTCGGTTTCACGTTGATATTTATCGTATGCCTGTTTTAGTCTCGACTGCATATCATTCTGTTTGCCATAGCCATTCGTTGAAAGGTTACAATAAAGAAGCAGTGGCTTATCGAGTTCCATACCAACCGTAGAATATCTACCTAAAGGATATCCATCGTCTATCTGTTTTTGCAATTCTCTTTTAACAGCATCAGCATCTTTTTTATCGGGAAGAAGGATATGCCACCCCAAATTTGCACTTCTATATGTATGTACGGGAGTTATGCCAAATTGATTAAAAATCTGTAAAACTTTTTGATATATTGTTTTATCAGGTGTATCAATATCCAAGAAGCACATGTCTCTGTTAGGCAAATTTGGCTTTGATTGTCCGGCTGCAAGTCTCAACTCCACGCCTTTATATTTTCTACCCCAAGATGACGCCTTAATCACTTTAACATAATCATCCATTTCCTTTTTGTTGCGTTTGTTAGGATAAAAATAAGCACGTGCATTATTTGTCGTACAAAGATTTTTTATTTCATCCTCCTTTGACAACATTTCTTGGCTGTTATGGAAAAGATAATATTGGGGCAGATATACATCAACCTGTTTTTGCTGTGGGTTATCTTTTTTTCTTTTAACAATAGTAACATACCAAACATCATCAGATGTCTGCCCGTTTAACAATTTGGCAAACGCTGAAAAGTTATCAATTTCAACGTTTCCGTTTGTCAGTACCTTTGTGTCTTCCTCAACCCACTCTCTTAATACTGATTTAACAATATTTCTTATTTTTTTATCCATTTAAAACTCAAAATCATTATCGTTAGTTGTCATTAATGGCTCATCGTCATCTACAAAATTAGAAACTTCTAATTGTGGTTTTATCGAGCCATCCTTTAATCCCCTTCTTTTTGCTGCAAATTCTTTCCACTCTAAAGGAAAAAGTAGTTTAAGATTATGCCCGGCAAACGAAGAAACGGCAGTATTTGCGGTTTCCATGCGTTTACAAAAGATTATTGCGGCACTTATCATTTTATCAAATTTCGGCGCAAGGTCAGCGAAAAAATCATCACAATAAAGAGATTCTAATGCACAAGGCATGTAATATAATTTACATACCATACCAAAAAAATCACCAAACTTAGCACCGTCAGTTGGATTAGGCTCTATTAA
>DFKH01000034.1 GCA_002373815.1 Alphaproteobacteria bacterium UBA3650 | reverse complement strand
TACAATGCTAAAACAGAATTGTGCCTTGCTCGTAAGCGAATGGCTGTGGCGGTTAAAATGTTGGTAAACAAGGTATATCGAACAAAGGATAAAGCGCTTGCAGAATACACAATTCAACAAATTCAGCAACTGTTCACAGATGGAATCATGTCACCCCATTTCTTGTCGCTTAAAACAAGATATCGGTTGTGGCGATTAAAACATCTGTGATTATTTGACCTCCCCAACGTAAATGCCAAGAGCTTTCGCTGTACGAACAACTTCGCCTTTTGGATTGACGCCAGTTGTGCCTAGTTTGATACTCTCCTTTAATGAAATATCTGTAACAGAGCCAGCTTGATGGACCACCACACGATTTGTTTTGCCTTTTGCCAATAATTCGGTCGCATGAACACCGAAAGCGGAAGCAAGTAACCGGTCAGCAGCAACAGGGGTTCCCGAGCGTTGGATATGCCCTAAAATATTAGTACGAACTTCAAAGCCATCTTTTTTCAAAGCTTGCTCAAAATATTGCGAGACACCATTAAAGTTGAGCCCATTGTTGATCATGGAATATTGACCATCGGGACGTTTAATGCCTTCTGCGATAACAACCAATGCGTGACCACGACCTTTTTGTTGAGCCGCACGTAAGTGCTTGACCAAATTCGGATAAGAGTAGGGGATTTCAGGAATTAAAACAGCATCTGCAAAACCAGTAATGGCTGATTGCAAAGCTAAATGCCCAGCTGTTCTTCCCATCACTTCCACCAACATGACACGATGATGGCTTGCGGCTGTGGTATCCAATTTATCCATAGCATCGGTTACAACTTCTCTTGCTGTGGAAAAACCAATGGATAAGTCGGTTCCTGGAGCATCGTTATCAATTGTTTTTGGTACGCCAATCATAGCAATATGAGCACGCTTACAAAGATCAGCAATAATAGGCATAGAGCCATCTCCACCGATGACAATAAGTGCATCTAATTTTAATTTTGCGACACCTTCCTTAAAGCGTTCAATAACTGTTTCATCATCAATTTTTTCGCGTCGTCCATTATCATGTGCCATAATAGGACTGTTATTTGTCCCTAGCATAGTACCGCCCATAACAGCAAAAGGAAATTCAAAGCTCGCCATTGTTAAACGCTCATATTCCATAGGGCGAACAATTAAACCATTAGACCCATTATGAATGCCGTAAACATCCCAACCTTTTGCCAATGCTGCAAATGTAATGGCACGAATGGCTGCATTTAAACCAGAACAATCGCCACCACTCGTAATCACACCAATTTTTTTAATCTGTTTCTTCATATGTTCCCCCTTTGTTATAATGAAAAATCTTTTCCTAAATATGTTTTACGGACTTTTTCATCCTTGATAATTTCGTTTGGTGTACCTTGTTTCAAGACAACACCATCATGTAAAATATAAGCCCTATCAATAATGCTTAAAGTTTCACGCACATTGTGGTCTGTAATCAAAACGCCGATACCACGATGTTTTAATTGACCAACCAAATCTTTAATATCAGAAACTGCAATCGGATCAATACCCGCCAATGGTTCGTCCAATAAGATAAAAGAAGGACGCCCAGCCAACGCCCGTGCAATCTCCAAACGACGTCGCTCACCACCAGATAAAGCTCGGGAAGGGGAGAAACGCAGGTGTTCAATGGCAAACTCTTTGAGTAATGTATCTAATTCATGTTCACGCTTATCCTTATCTGGTTCGACCAATTCCAAAACAGCTCGAATATTATCTTCTACATTTAAACCGCGAAAAATAGAAGCCTCTTGAGGTAAATAGCCAATGCCCATTCTGGCACGTCGATAAACCGGAAAGCGCGTAATGTTTGTGCCATTTAAACTGATAGACCCGTGAGTAGGAGCAATTAAACCTGTGATGCAGTAAAAACAAGTCGTTTTGCCAGCCCCATTTGGCCCTAATAAACCAACGGCTTCACCTTGTTTAACGTTCAAAGAAACATCACGCAAAACAACCCGTCGTTTGTAACTTTTGCTTAAATTTGTAATAACTAATCCACTTTCTTCCTTCATTTTTTACCCTTCAAATCATTTGGATCCAACGTGCCTTTAATACGATCAGTTTGTTCTTTTTTCAGTAAGCGACTTTCCCCAGTTTTCATATCTAATGTAGCTTTATCTCCAGTCACAAAACTTTTGCCTTGATATAAACGAACATTGCCTGTCATTTCCATTTCTTGTGTCAAAGGATTATATGTACCATAATCTCCCGTTATTTTGTTTTTTCCATTATCTAAGACAACATTTCCTGTCGCTGTGATTAAACGAATCCTGTTGTTCTTATTTTCTGTATAATAAAGGATAACTGTATCAGCTGTCAAGACATTTTCTTGATGCACAATGCGTACGTCTTTTTGTCCAGTAAGCGTATTTTTTGTGCGATCAATGTGAAGTCCCCCCTTTGTTTGGACAGCCATTTTTCCTTTCTTGAGTTTGATAACAGAGTGGGTTTTCCCTTTAAAATCAATCAAATTTCCCTTGTTTTGAAGATGAATCCCTTGAGCCGTTAAAGATCCGGCAGGGCCGTTTATTTTAACGGCATGATTTGAATCTAAAACACCATCATAGGTGGCCTTGATGTGGCTATTTGTAGCGGTATAACCCGATTTGCTTTTTGTTGTAATTGTTTGATCAAACATAAAATATTTGTCTTTTTGATGAGCAAAGCCATATGCCGTTTTGCTGGTTAAAACATCACCATCTGCCAACGTATAAATAGCAACAGGCTTTTCCAATCGAGCAATTTGATTTTCAAAATCAATTTCTTTTACTGTTGAGGCTGTGACAGTCATAGTGCGATTTTTTTCGTCCTGAGCATGAAAACGCACATTTTCCATATCAATAGAGGGAGTCTTGTTCATACTATCTTGGACAGGTAAATCAAATCGTTCCTTATCAGGGGCTAACATGGGCCAAACAACAATGACACTTGCTAATAAAAAAGCAAAAATAGGTAGAGCGTGCTTAAAAATCAAAACACGTCGTGCATGCTTTTTTAAAAACAAGGATTGCTTTGTGAACATCTTAGGCCACTCCAGCCTGCAATAAGTGATGCATATGAATTAAGCCAACAGGTTTTTTATCGGCATCTACGACAAAGATATTTGTAATTTTTTTCGTGTTCATAATGTTTAAAGCCTCTGAACCCAAAATCTCACCAGAAATCGTAGTCGGCGCAGAATTCATAACTTCTGTTACGGATTTTGTCATTAAGTCAGCACTCATATGACGGCGCAAGTCACCATCCGTAATCATACCAATTAAATGCCCTTCATGATCCAAAATACCAAGACAACCCAACATCTTTTTGGACATAATAATCAAGGCATCAGCCATATTCATCGTATTGGGCACAACAGGCAAGTCGTCACCTTTGGCCATAATATCTTTAACTTTAATTAAGACATTGCCCAATTTTCCACCCGGATGACGATCATGATATAATTCTTTTGTGAAACCACGCATATTCATCAATGCCACAGTCAATGCATCTCCCATGGCTAATGTGGCAATCATAGATGTAGTAGGGGCCATATTAAATGGACAAGCCTCTGGTGCTTCTTGCTTGTTTGGAATCTGTAAGATATAATCCGCAGCTTTCCCAAGTGTACTTTCTGGAATACTTGTTACCGCAACCAAAGGAATGGAAAAGCGCTTGCAATAATTCACAATGTCGAATAATTCTTTGCTTTCACCAGAGTTAGAAAGAGCTAAAACTAAATCGTTTTTTGTGATCATACCTAAATCGCCATGACTTGCTTCTGCAGGATGTACAAAGAAAGCAGGGGTTCCGGTACTAGCCAACGAGGCGGCAATTTTTTTACCAATGTGACCGGGTTTCCCCATACCAGTCACAATAACACGACCAGCTAAATTTAAAATTTTATTTGCAACGGTCACAAATGAGTCATCTATGCGAGAAATCATTAAATCAATCATGTTTTTTTCACAAGTCAACGTATGCTTTGCAGAGTTTTTAATTTCTTCAGGTGTCATTTTTGTTCTCCTTTACAAAATATCAATGATGAAATAAATCTGGTTCTTCATAGCCAAGAATGTCCAATTCAGCACGTGTATTTAAGAATTGAAAACAGGCGACAGCTAAATTTTCGCGTTTTTTCTTTTTCAATTCTTTATCTAAAATTGCCTTCAATGCGTGTAAATACATCACATCATTGGCAGCATAACGAATTTGCTCTTCAGATAAATTTTTGCGTGTCCAATCGGAACATTGTTGCTCCTTGTCTAGTTGAATGCCAAGCATCTCTTCACATAAATTTTTTAAAGAGTGCTTTTTGTCCGGCCAAACAAGTTTGTGCGCAATCTTAGTACAATAAAGTGGCGCTACATCAATGCCAAAGGCAACCTTTAGCTTTGCAGCATCAAAACGGGCAAAATGAAAGATTTTTAAAATTTTTGGGTTGGTTAACAATTTTTTGAGGTTAGGGTATTTTCCCCCCCTTTTAATCTGAACAAGCCAAGCATTTCCTTTGCCATCACCAATTTGGACCAAACAAAGGCGATCCTTTACGACATCTAAACCAGTCGTTTCTGTATCAATTGCAACCATCTTTGGCCATTTAATGTTTGCAGGAATGTCTCCTTGATATACTTGAATAGATTGCATGTTTTCTCCTTTACTAGATGCAGTCTATATCAAATCAAAATAAAAAGCAAGTAAGAAATATTTTTAACAAAAATACTCAATTTATAAATATTGTGTAATGATTAAAATTATAGAAATTTTTAATAGTAAAAGGTCTGCATACTTTTACCATACTGTCTACAATTTGTTAAATTTTCCTTATTTTTCAATGTATAAATTTGTTTTTAGCAAAAATATGAAAATTTTATTAAAAAAGTATTGACAAAAAGTAAAAAATCGGTTAAAATGGTGCTATCCTGTATAGACAGGACCAGATGTTTGTGTCATTTAGTCTCC
>DFKH01000036.1 GCA_002373815.1 Alphaproteobacteria bacterium UBA3650 | reverse complement strand
TGTATCGGCAATAATTTCTTTAATTAGTCAATTTGTGCCAGAAAAAAAAGAAAAACCACATAAAACACATCATCAAAAAAATGAAAAAAATCAAATTATTGACGTTGAATATGAAGAAATAAAATAAGATATATTACATTTTTTTGACAATTTTGTTGCATTTTTATGAACACAAGAGTATAATGCCTTTTGTAAACTTTTTAACAAAAGGATAAAAAAATGAAAAAACTAACAAAAATAGCTTTAATGCTGGGCGCGACCTTTGGTGTATGTGCGGCCGAAGCAGGAAGCTATCAATTAAACGATTATTCTGTGACTGGTTTGGGCCGTTCTTACGCGGGACAAGGCATCATGGGGGATGACTATTCTGCCATTGCATTTAACCCTGCAGGGATGACCTTGATGGAAAAATCAGGTGTTCAACAAGCATTTAATTTTATTAATTTAAAGGCTGATGTGGACGGTATGGGTCAACATAAAGGACACCATAGTAAGATGAATTTTTGGCAACCTGTTCCTGCTGGTTTTGCGCAATACAATGTCAATGACCGCTTAAAAATTGGGGCAGGTATTTATGCACCATTCGGTTTGAAAACACACTATGATAAAGGTTGGTTTGGATCGGAAGCCGCTATTTTATCAAAATTAGATATTGTCGATTTTAATATATCTGCCGCCTATAAAGTGACAGATCACTTGTCCTTGGGTGCCAGTGCGATTGTGCGTTATATCTATGGACGTATGACACAAGATTTGCCGATGTTTGATGTTGGGTATGGTCCTACAGGCGGTGGCTTTATGAACTTTAATGTGCGTGGATGGTCCAAAACGGCCACATTGGGTGCCATGTATGAATTTAACAAAAATTCACGGATTGGTATTTCTTGGCGTTTACGTTCCGCCCAACGAGCAAAAGGAAAATTGAAAATTTCCGACAATGTAAACAATTCTGTGCTGGGAGCAATAACAGGCGGTGCACTGATGAATGGAAAGTACAATGTGCGTGCGAATCCAGATTTGCCAGAATCCATTGCCTTATCTGGCTATCATCGTTATCAAAATTTAGGCTTTTCTGGAACAGCTCGTTTCACACACTGGACATCTTCATTCCCAGATTTTGTTGTGCGGTCCAGAGCCTTACCTAACGGACAAAAAAGGACAGATTATAAATACAGAAACACTTGGACTTTAACGGCCGGTGTGGACTATTATTTCTGCAAAAATTTGACCTTCCGCTTTGGTGGTGGTTGGGATGAAAGTCCAACTCATAAACCAGAACGCCGGACCATTCGTATTCCAGACAACGATCGTTGGTGGATGAGTGTGGGTGCCAGTTATATGAAAAACAATTGGCAAGTGGATGTTGGTTTTGCCCATATGATTGCTAAAACCGGTAAAGCGACAGAAGATAAAGGATCTGCTTTATCTGCACCAAATCATGCAAAATATAAAAATATGCAATCCAATATCTTAGGCGTGCAATTCCAATATAAATTCTAATCAAAAAGAAGGGAAAGGAAGAAAAATGAAACTAATTTCTTTAATCGCAAGCCTACTTGTTCTGTTTGGTGCCTTGAACTGGGGACTAGTGGGTATGTTTGGAATTGATTTAGTCGTAAAATTCTTTGGGGCCGGAACATTGGCGACAAAGGTAACATACGATTTAATTGGTGTTTCTGCTGTATTAGCTATTGTGGGCTATTTAGGTAGAAAATAATCAAATAATTCCATAACAAAGCCGGGGCTTTTTGCTCCGGTTTTTTGTATATATTGACAAAAGGACAAGACGTGCCCACATAAAACTTGTTCAAAAAAGGAGGAACACATGGAAATAGTGAATAAAATTGCGTGTGCCTTAGTAATTATTGGGGCATTAAACTGGGGATTAGTCGGCTTTTTCAACTTTGACTTGGTGGCGTTTTTGTTTGGTATGGGCAGCTTTTTATCAATGATTGTTTATGACATTGTTGGCTTGTCTGCTTTATGGTGCATTTTCGCCTATGCTGGCCAAAAAATGAAAAAATAAGCACTTCTCCCGAGAAAAAAAACTCGCTCAAATGGGCGAGTTTTTTGTTCTCAATGAGAGTGTTGCTGACGAAAAGGTTGAACTCGTACAACATGCTCTTTTTCAGTAAAAACATTGACAAAGGCGTCCACATATGGCTTGGAACCAGGGGAATTATCACCAGATAAGACAAAGTGCTTGCCAAAGATTTGTTCGACCATATTATCACCACGACGTTGTAAGTGTTTAGCAACAATTCGAATTGTTTGAACAACGGAATCCATATTTTCTTTTAAAGCATCCTTGCCATTATCCGCCCAAAATGAAACGCCGGCTGTGTCACGATCTTCAACACGCAAGCCATTTGGAAAAGTAATACACAATTGCTTGTTTTTTTGATTATCCTTTTCATGAGAATCTGAGCTAAAAAAGCAAGGCATATGCAACTCGGTGAACAATGCTTCCCATTCTTGTAGGCGCGTAGAAAAATCTTTTGGCGTGCGGCCAACTTTACTTGGATTTGAACGTGCAACAAACAATTTGCAATTATTTTCTAAATTATCTTTTAACGGCATTTTGCCCCCCTTATTATTGCAATTTTTTGTTTAATAATTCGTTCGCCATGGCAGGGTTGACTTTGCCTTGGCTGGCCTTCATGATTTGACCCACAAACCAACCTTTCAGCTTGTCCTTGCCCGCTTTGATTTCGGCAACTTTGTCTGGATTAGCGGCCAAAACTTCATCAATGATGGCTTCAATAGCCCCAGTATCTGTGGTTTGCTTTAAGCCTTTTTCTTCCACGATTTCGGCAGGTGTTTTGCCCGTTTCAATCATAAATACAAACACATCTTTTGCAATTTTACCAGAAATCGTATTGTCTTCAATAAGGCCCACCAAGGCACCCAAATTTTCGGACGAAATAGGACTCTTGGTAATCGGCAAACACTCTTTGTTCAAATAAGCAAACAAATCACCCATCACCCAGTTGGCCACCTTCTTGGCGTCATGCCCTTTGGCCGCCGCTTCAAAATAAGCAGAAGTCTCATTGTCCGCGGTTAAAATGCCGGCATCATATTCGGGGAGTCCCAGTTGTTCAATATAGCGTTTTTTCTTGACTTCTGGGAGTTCAGGTAAGTTTTTACGAATGTTTTCAATATACTCATCCGTCAAGACCACCGGTAACAAGTCTGGATCTGGGAAGTATCTGTAATCATTTGCATTTTCTTTTGTCCGCATGGAACGAGTTTCGCCATTTTCGGAATCATAAAGGCGTGTTTCTTGCTTGATCGTGCCGCCATTTTCATAAATTTCAATTTGACGGTTGGCCTCCACTTCAATGGCATGCATCACAAAACGCACAGAGTTCACATTTTTCACTTCCGCTCTGGCGCGCAGACCTGTTTCACCTACGGGACGCACAGAAATGTTGACGTCGCAACGCATAGAACCTTCATCCATATTGCCGTCACAAGTTCCCAAAGCGCGCACAATCGCACGGAGTTGGCGTAAATACTCTCCTGCTTCTTCTGGACTATGCATATCGGGTTTAGATACAATTTCCATCAAGCCGACACCCGATCTGTTCAAGTCAATTAAAGTCTTGCTTGGGTGCATATCGTGGATAGATTTACCCGCATCCTGTTCCAAGTGCAACCGTTCGACCCCAATCTTGCGTGTACCATCGGCAGTCGTGACTTCAATAAATCCTTCACCCACAATTGGATGGTAAAGCTGAGAAATCTGATACCCCTGAGGCAAGTCAGCATAGAAATAGTTTTTGCGGTCAAATCTGGAGTATTTGTTGATTTGAGCATTCAAGCCCATACCTGTTTTGACACATTGTTCAATACAATATTCGTTGACTTTTGGCAACATACCAGGGAAAGCAGCATCAATAAAAGATACTTGGGTATTTTGTTCGCCACCAAAAGCAGCGCTAGCACCTGAAAAGACTTTGGACTTTGATAAAATCTCACAGTGGACTTCCAATCCAATCACCAATTCCCACTTACCTGTTTTTCCTTCAATCGTGTACATCTTTTATCCTTTCACTCTGTGGGGAGTCTTGTCAAAGTTCGCCATTTTTTCCAACACATCTGCCACTTGGAAAACGGTGTTTTCATCAAAGTGTTTACCAATGACCTGTAAGCCAATGGGGAGTCCGTTTTGAGAAAGTCCAATCGGCAAGGAAAGCCCTGGAACGCCCGCCAAACTAGCAGGGGTCGTGAACACATCGCCCGCATAGACATCTACGGGTTTCATATTTTTCATGTCTTCTGCGGAAAGCGCTGGCGTTGGCGCGGCAGGAACCAAAATGGCATCTACTTGCTTGAACGCGTCCACAAAGTCATTGTAAATCAAACGGCGTACCCGTTGAGCCCGTGTGTAATAAGCATCATAAAAGCCCGCCGACAACACAAATGTACCCAACAAAATACGACGAACAACTTCATCGCCAAAGCCGTCTGTGCGCGTATTTTCATACATTTCGTCTAGCGAATTGCCATCTACGCGTGTGGTATAACGCACCCCATCATAACGAGACAAGTTGGAGCTGGCTTCCGCGCAAGCAACAATGTAATATACAGGCAGAGCATATTTTGTGTGTGGTAAAGAAATATCCACAATCTCTGCGCCAGCATCTTTCAAAAGTTGGATGCCTTTATCCCAAATGCGTTGGACATCTTCGTTTAGACCATCCAAACGATATTCTTTTGGAATACCAATCTTTTTGCCTTTAATATCGCCCGTTAAAGCTTGTGTATAATCGGGGACAGGCATATCGGCTACTGTGGAATCTTTATCATCAGCGCCTGCCATAGCCCCCAACATCAAAGCACAATCTTTTACAGTTCGTGCCATAGGACCAGCTTGATCCAGCGAACTGGCAAACGCCACGATTCCATAACGTGAGCAACGACCATAAGTTGGTTTAATACCCGTTACGCCACAAAAACTGGCTGGCTGACGAATGGATCCGCCTGTATCTGAACCTGTGGCCCCCATACATAGTCCTGCGGATACTGCAGCAGCTGAACCACCCGACGAACCACCAGGTACCAAATCCAAGTTCCATGGATTTTTTGTGACCCCAAAATAACTGGTAAGAGTGGAACCACCCATCGCAAATTGATCGGTGTTTAATTTTCCCAACATGACAGTTCCTGCATCCTTTAATTTCTGAGAAACAGTGGATTCATAGGGGGGCACAAAGTTGGATAAAATTTTACTGGCCGCTGTTGTGCGCACCCCTTTTGTGCAATAGAGATCTTTGTTAGCAATAGGAATTCCCTCCAAAGCCCCCAAAGTCGACCCATTTGCTCGTTTTTCATCACTAGCTTTGGCCTGTTCTAAAGCCAAATCTGGAGTTTCTGTAATAAAAGCATTTAACACCCGCCCCTTTTCCATTTCGGCGATATGAGCCTTTGTTAAATCAACAGAAGAAATTTCTTTTTTATTCAATAAATCCAATGCATCAGCAATGGTCAAGTTCACTAAATCAGTCATTATTTCACCACCTTTGGCACCACATAAAAGCCTTGAATTTCTTCGGGCGCATTCATCATCAATTCTTTTTGAAGCCCACCATCAGTCACCTCATCTTTGCGCATAGGGGCATTCCCTTGTGTGATAGACACCAAAGGTTCGACGCCATCAATGTTGACTTCTTTTAATTGTTCCACCCAATCCAAAATGCTTTGAAGGTCGGATAAAATCTTTTCCTCACGATCCTGAGGTAAACGCAATCGTGACAAAGTAGAAAGATTTTTAATTGTTTCTTGATTTAAGGCCATTTCAATTCTCCTTTGCGAATAACAAAATTATGCCAAAAAAGATAAAAAAAGTCAAGGAAAAAGCATTTTTTTCTTTTCATTTGCAAGAATTTAGAGTATGAATAGAAAAAGGAGATTAAAATGCGTGAACCAATTTTACGAGCTGTTGCAATGCCACCCCGTATTTTCTTGGCACCATTCATTCCCGCTATGGCGAATTTTGTCATTCAAGCGGCATGGATGTTTATCTTGATTGGAATGTTTAATGTCAACCCGTTGGTTTCCTTGATTACAATTTTGTTGGGACATATATTTTTGGTCATTGCAGGAACACGCGAACCCCACTTATCGCATATGTTGCAGGCATGGGGAACAAATGGTCCTGCCACGAGCCACAACATATACAAAGAACGCGGGGTAAAGCTTGCACCATAGCATAAGGAATTAAATGAACAACATAGATGCAAACATTATTGATTTTATCCTGACAAGCGCGACATCAACGCCGATGATTTTGGCTGTGTTGGGGTTGCTCTCTGCAATTTTGCTTGCTTTTGCATCTGTGACAAAAATTGGCGAGTGGGTGTTACCAAAACCAAAAGAAACGCGCCTGTCCGATTTTTTGCCATTCGAAAGATTAGATGAAGATGGGGCGACCATTCACTTAAGAAATGGCGCAATGGCGCGTGTCTTTGAGGTCAAAGGCGTGGATAGCACTTTGATGGCACCAGAAGACAGACTTTCTTTAACAAGTGCGCGCAAGCGTTGGATTGATTCCATGGCGGAATTAGAAATTGTTGTACGCATGATGACAGTGCGGGATAAGGTACAACTGGATACAATGGAGGCTTTCCAAGACAATAAGTTATTGCACAAAATCGATGAGTTGTGGATGGAAAATATGCATCGTATTTTTAAAAACCATCACTATATTGTCCTCAGCGTGAACGACCGTAAAGAGGCAAAACGAGATTTGGATCAAGCATCCAATGCATTGACATCCATTATGGATATGTATAATCCTGTTTTGTTGACGGAAAAAGAGGGAGTCAATCAAGAAGACAAAAGTCCTTTATGGCTCTTTGCACGTTTAGCAAGTCCGCTTTCACGTCCAAAGCCGCTGATCCATGGAGAGCAGGGGGATTATTTAAATGTTCTTTTAACATCAGATTATGTGCATTTTACAAAAGACGAAGGAATTGTGCGCTTTTTTGCGGGAGATCGTGAAAAATTGGCGATCATGATGGGGATCAGAAAACCCGGAGACTATATGGATGAACAAATGGTCGCAGACCTTCTGAGCTTAGATATTGAAATGGTCTTTTTGCACAATGTTAAAGCGGTCCCTATGTCAAAATCAACAGCTTTATTGTTAAACCAACGCAAAATGGCGTATATGACAAGTTTTTCTCAAAACGTATTGGATCAATTTAATGAAGCCTTGTCCTCATTAGATGCAACGGATGCAGATAGCCAAACTTTAAATGAATATGCTATGTCTATGATTTTATATGGTGATTCACCAGATGAGTTAAAATTTGGTCAGGAAGAGGTGGAACGCATTTGCCGAATTCACAATGTGACGCCTGTACGGGAAGGATGGTCGGCTCAGGCAGTTTTCTTTAATCAATTTCCAACGTATGACGTCTACCCAAGAACCTATTTGTATTTATCAAATGTAGTTGCCTGTGCAACAATGATTGATCAGCCTTCAGAAGGACGTAAAAAATCCGACTGGGGTCCTGTGCCTTTGGCATATTTTAGAACAATCACAGGAACACCTTATGCTTTCCAATTTCACGTGACAGAAGAACAATATGCGGTGG
>DFKH01000075.1 GCA_002373815.1 Alphaproteobacteria bacterium UBA3650 | reverse complement strand
CAATAATACCATCTCCTTGACAACAGCAGAACAAATGCTATTAGATATCTTAATCAAAAATATAAATCAAGATATTTCTCGAGAACAATTGGCTGATATGTTACATTTAGATAACACTCGAACTGTTGACGTTCAAATTAAAAGGTTACGCCAAAAATTAGAGATGGATTCAAATTACAATTTAATTCAAACAATCAGAGGAAAGGGTTACAGGTTGGTTAGCACATGATAAAACGTTGGATGAAAAACTTAAAAAGAGCCATTATACCTAATGGATTACTGGGACGCTTTTTTTTAATTATCTTACTTCCTCTTGTGGTTGTTCAATTTTCTTTAGGATTGTTCTTTTACAATCGACACTGGGAAACAGTAAGCCACCGCCTAGCACGCGATATTTATGGTGAAATCCAATTAGTGACAAATGTTATCAACACCCCTAATCTATCTCAAGAGGAACGCAATAAACTAATAAAACAAGCAGAACATGACCTACTTTTAGATCTTTCATGGCATCCCCAAGCAAAAATGCCATTAAAACAAAAGCGCCGTTTGGTTGATATGAGCCATGATTTAGTAGGAGAAATGAAAGGATTAACTTTTCCATATCAGATTACAACTTCAACAGACGGACAACAGCGTATCAATATACAATTGAACAATGGTATATTGGAAGTTGTGGTAGCTCGTAAGCGTTTTTTCACTTCTACTGTGTGGATATTTTTTCTATGGATGCTTTTATCTTCTATTTTGTGGTTTGGCGTTGCTCTTATTTTTATGAAAAATCAGTTACGAGCCATCATTCGTTTAGCACATGCAGCGGAAGCTTTTGGCATCGGCAAAAATGTTGATTATTATAAACCAGAAGGAGCCACAGAGGTCCGCCATGCAGGAGCAGCTTTTCTGATGATGAAAAATCGTTTACAACGTTATCTAACAGAACGAACAGCAATGTTGGCTGGTGTTTCACATGATTTACGCACCCCCTTAACACGTTTAAAGCTGCAACTATCTATGTTACCTCAAGACGAAACGACACATGCCATGGATCAAGATGTCACAGATATGGAAAATATGCTGAATGGTTATTTAACTTTTGCACGCGGTGATGGTCGTGAAGAATCAAAAGAAATTGATTTAAATCCATTTATGACAAATTTGGTAGATAAATTCAAAAAAACGAAACACAACATAGACCTTATCATTCAAAATAATGTTCATGTAATTGCCCGCCCATCCGATTTATCTCGTGCCTTAGGTAATCTAATCGCCAATGCTGGACGATATGCAACATATACTTGGGTTAAAGTTAAAAAACAACAAGACCAAGTTCAAATCATCATTGATGACAATGGTCCTGGCATTCCTAAAAACAAACGACAAGATGTGTTTAAGCCATTTGTTCGATTAGAAGAATCTCGTAATCCAGCTACAGGAGGTGTTGGTTTAGGTTTAACAATAGCGCGCGATATTTTGCTTTCTCATGGGGGAGATATTACATTGGATGCAAGCCCACAAAAAGGCTTACGTGTGGTTGTTACCCTGCCCCTTTATAAACATCAAAAATAATACTTGCAATTAAAAAAGAAATAAGATAAATTCAAAAATATCAGCTGAGGAGGATTACATGCGTGTTGTTTTACCCATTTTCATCTTGTTGACATCTTTTACGGCTTCTGCTCAAATTACCGACATTTTGGATAACGCCGCCAAAACAGCGAGAACACTTTCGGGAACAGAGGCTGCCATTGAAAATGTAACAGCAAGTCCTCAAAATATTAAAGCCGCTTCAGAAACAGGAAATAAGCGCAAGACCGCAAACAGTTTAAAGAAAACAGCAAGAAGTATAGATAGTGCGTCGGCTGGTCTCAACACATTAACAGGAGCAAACATTGATGCATCTGGCATTTCTGATACTTTAAAGGAAGGGGCTGATATTTTAAAAAATCAAGCAAATACGGAATCTGCCGCTGATGCAACGATACGATCTGCAGATAGGCTAAAAAAAGCTGTGGCAGAAGGAAATTTAAGCAGAAGCGCTAGCGCTATTCAATCCATCGGAAGCAATGCAAATCGCACCATCAGAAATATGAATAAATGGACCGGTGGCTCCATGGGAACAGAAAGCATGAAAGCTCTTCGCACAAATTTAAACGGCATCAGCACACGTTTACGGGGTGCATCACAGGTTCAACGAAGTGGACAACGCATTTCAAAATCTGCCGACAGAATTCAAAATGGTCTTAAATCTGGAAATCTTTCCCAAGTTGCTTCTGGATTAAAATCTATGTCTAGTGGCATTAAATCTGGGCAAAGAGGTATGACAAAAGCAACCACAGGTAGCACCAAGACATCAACATCAAAATCTCGCAGTTCGGCTAAATCTAGTAGTTCTTCGGGAAGTAGCAAAACCAGCGGATCATCAAATTCAAGTAGTAATACTGGATCAACTTTAAACAGCGAAAATTCTGGCTCAAATAACACCACGGAAAACGCAACAAAACCTCAAGAAACCTCTGAAACAACTGCTAATTCTCAAAAAACAAAAACGGAAACGGCACCACGTAAGCTCAAGGCAGCAGCTGCACCACGTAAACTCAAGGGAATGAATACAAAATATAATACAAATTCAAAAACATTAGATAAAATTTTACAAAAAGAGCAATTGAACGCTAAAGAAGCAATGACAGGCAAGTTAGGCGTAGAAACCAAAATTGGAGAAAACTTCCATAAATAGGCTATAAACACTTATAAAGGAGATATAAATGTACAAAATCTTCATCGCATTTCTTGTATGTGTTGTGGTTTTGCCAGCCTATACAACTGAAAATGAAACTGTTTCTACTGAAGCGCAAGTAAAACCAGATAGCTTCACGCAAAATACGACATTTACAAAAGAGGAACAGGAAAAATTGGTAAAATTCCTCCCTGATCATAAAAAAGAACAGCAATAAGAATCAGCTATCAAAATATATATTGCCCCATCAAATGTTGTGGCTTTATTTGAATATCACAATACATTCTCACTCATAAATCAAGAAATAAAAAATCCCCGCCATATGGCAGGGATTTTTCTTGATACCAGAGCCTTAATCGGTCAACTCTGTTTCGAAACGACCAGAGTCAATCGCGCCACCGGATTCAGAATCAATAGCGTAATTAACCACTTGACTTGCAACAGCTAACAAGGCCAAACCAACGGCCAAAATTGCCACTTTCTTCCATTCCAATTTTCCGAAAATAGCAGCAATTGCAAAACCAACCAACGCAAAACCACCCATGATGAACACAATCTGACGAACATTTTTAAACAAATCGCCCATTTTTGTGGCAGCACTGTCAAAAATATCGCTTTGAGCAAATGCAGAACCCGCAACGCACAAACCAGCCATAATCGCCAATTGTCCTACAATCTTAAATGTTTTATTCATTATTTTCTCCTTTTTTTTGTTAAACCAAGATTGAAATCAACCAATCTTAAAGGTATCATACATCTTTTTTTTAAGATTTCAAACTTTTTTTTAATTTTTTCATAAAAATATGTGTTTTTTTCTTATTTATTAAGGAAAAATTAACGTTTGTAGCATTATGATGTTTACGTCTTATGAAAGGGGTTCACAATGCGCGCAAGCGTGAAAACAGTTTTCAGTGTATTAATAGCAGGCGTCTGTTTCATTTCAACAAGCGCATATACACAAGTGACTGAGGACATTTTGATCTACGACAATCAAACAAACGATTTCCTTTTGCCTTCCTATTTTGATACACCCGCAGCTCCATTACCACCCCCAACCACATCACAAAACACTCAAACCACACAAAATGTGCCTGCAGACATTGATATCCTGAATGAAATTTTTGGCGATCAAGCCATCAATTCTCAACAAAATCTTACAGAAAGGGATCCTTCAGCAACGGCTTCACAAACATTTTACCCAACACCAAAGTCTGTTCAAAAAAGCAAAGCACAACCATTATTGACACCCTTAGCACCTTTGCCACAAGTACCCGAAGCATCTATCCAACCGCCCAAACACATTCAGCGTTCTTCCCCTTACGTGACAAGGCTTTTAGCCAAAGAAACAGGAAAAAGCAAAGCAAATATCCAATTACCAAAAGACATTCGCTTGCAATTTAACCACAATGCAACTCAACTGACAGATTCCGCTGTCAAATGGATTTCCGCTTACGCCTTACACGTTCAAAAAAATCCAACAAAAGTTGTCAACATTCGAGTCAGTACTCAAGATTGGTCTGTCCAGCAAGCCCGTTTAGGTATTATTATGCAAATTATGATAGAAAAAGGATTACCTGTAAGACAAATTCAAATTTACCAATCCGATCGTGATGTCGACTCCATCATTATTGGAGCAGACATAAATCCAAACCAAACTCAAGTGATTACACCAGAAGAAAGAAAGCACGTCATTAAGGAACAAAAAACACTGGTTTGGTAAAATTTATGTTGTATATTTATAAAAAGTGTGTTACGTTGATGAAGAAGGAGCAAAATATGGGGAAGCTATTTGATAGTGTTATTTTAAAGTCAATTGTTGCAAGCGCATTATTTACAACTGCATCGCTTCATGCAGAGGATATTTTTATTGATTGTACAGGGGATGGACCCGTACAGGAACAATGCAAAGCATTGTACGCAAATGGGGCCTTTACACCTGATCAACCTCCTATGCAAATTACACAACCAAACAATATTGATATAGCAAATCCAAACGATCCAATCAATGCAACCCCTGGATTGAATGGTCTGCCTATCCAAGAACAAATCATCATGCGTGATACGGCCGCTCCGATCGCTATTTCTCAACCACTCAGCGAAATGGAAGAGGTTGGTTCTGAATATAGTGTATATAAAACACCTACAGGAAGTTTAATTGTTGAACGAGAAGTGACCGAAGAATTAGATGATAATGGCAATACAATTCAAACACAGCGCACAAAAGAAACAACGGTAACACCTCCATATGTTGAAATGCCCTCCATTTCAGCTTCAAAGCTCAAGACTCAAGTCGCCTATGGTGACAGTATTCACGATTGGGAAGCTATCAATGGCGAAAGTTTAAGGAATCTATTGGTAGAATGGGGACAAAAATCCGGTTGGACGGTTGTTTGGAAAATGGATAGAGACTATATTTTAGAAGCAGGCGTCGTGTTCCGTGGCACATTTACAGAAGTAGCAAGTGCCATTATTCGTACTTTTGCACGTGCAACCCCTGCACCAATTGGAACATTCTATAAAGGAAATCGTGTTTTAGTAATCAATACGCAGGAGGATGACAATGCTTAAAAAATCCGTTTTTTCTTTGGTGGCATTGATGGCTGGTTGCACTTTGTTAGCAGCCTGCAATAAATATATTGCCGATACAGACAAGAAAATTGAAACAACCTTGGAGCGCATTGAAGAATATCATTTGCAATCTCAAGTACCAGATATGCCCGAACCGACTGATACCGTTCGTATGCACAATGACATTTGGCTTGGAAATGAAAGTGTCAAGATCATGGAAGGAGATGCTTTACCCTCATGGCTAGAAAAAGAAGATAGCATAACCATCGCTATTGCACAAAATGCCACTCTGCCAGAAATTGTTCAACAAATTTCAGATTTAACGGATATTCCTATTCGTTTAGATGACTTAAAAACGTCCAAAACAATTCCAGAAGATGCTGTGCCAGTCCGTTATACTGGAAAATTAAGCGGATTGTTGAATTATTTAGCTGGTCGCTACGGTGTTTATTGGCATTACAAAGACAAGACAATCAGCTTCTTTGCCAACGAAACGCGCGTTTTTACCATTTATGCTTTACCAACAGAAACAACCCTACAAGCGACGCTCACTGGGGCCACAATGGGAGAAAACTCAGGTGGTGGTAATGCAAGTTCCAACTTATCCACATCTGCCAATTTAGCGCTATGGGACAGTATTGAAGAAGGTGTAAAACAAGTTGTAGGCGAGAATGGTCAACTTTCTTTCAGTCGAGTGACAGGAACGATCAGCGTAACCGCAAGTCCTTTCATTATCCGAAAAGTTGCAAAATACATTGCCAATTGGAATGAGAAATTATCTCGCCAAGTAGCCATTACTGTACGAATTTTGGAAGTGGATTTAACAAATAGTGATAATTATGGATTGGATTTAGTCGCGGCTTTTTCTAACGGTAAATTCTCCTTATCCGCCGCAGGTCCTTATACTTTAAGCGAACCTGGGACTGGTGTTGCAGCCGGAGCAGTTTCCTCTGTTGGAAATTTAATGATGACAATCATCAATCCAAAAAGTAAATTTCAAAATTCACAATCTATCATACAAGCCTTCTCTACGCAAGGCAAAACACGTCAATTGACAAGTGCAAGTGTCACGACAATGAATAACAAGGTAGCCCCTGTTCAAATTACAACAAGTGAGAACTATGTGAAGGAAATTAACGTAACGACATCAGGCTCAGGTGAGGATAAGAGTACGGAAACAGATATGGACACAGATACCTTAACATATGGTTTCACAATGGACTTACTCCCTCGTATTTTGGATCATGGACGTTTAATTTTAATGTTCTCAATGACGATGACAACACTAGTAAATATTACAGAATACTCTTCATCTTCTGGCGCTGTTGCGCCAACACCTGATGCCGAAAGTGATTCAAGCGGCGATAAAGAGGAAACTCGCGTTCAATTACCAAAAATGAATATGCGTGGCTTTATGCAAGAAGTTGCCATGCGTTCAGGGTCAACACTTGTTTTAACAGGTTTTGAACAAATGAAGGACTCAACTCTTTCATCTGGCATTGGAAAGGCAAAAATGGGCTTGTTAGGGGGACGTGCATATAATGAAAATGAACGTCAAGTACTGGTTATCTTGATTACACCAGAGGTATTGCAATCTCCTTTGTCCCAAGAATCATTAGTACGTGATTACTAAAATAAGGAACACAATGGCAGAACAAGAAGAATTGAACACACAAGCGCCTGATTTTACACAATCCACTCGTTCCATCGGTGGGGTTGTGACGGTTGATAGTCAAAAATATGCTGTCGGCTTGATGTGGCAACCAATTCAAAACATTGACGATCCAAATCCTGAAATTCGCGAAACAATGGAAAGCGAATTAGATGCCGATTTGTACTGTTTACGCCAAACAACAGTTTCTCAGTATGGTGTCGGTCGAAGTACATTAGGTCATCGGGCAGGAATGCCCTCTTTGGCCGCCGCTGTTGCTTCTGCTCTTTCCCAACATGACTCTTTTTGTGCTGTTTTTCAAGTAGAAGAAGGTTGGTGGTTTGTTGCCGTCAGAAATGGTTTAATTTTAGCCGAGGAAGATGTTCTTTTTGCAACTGAAGAAGAAGCTCAACGGGCTTATTCTTCCATGATGGCCGTACCAGATTGGGATGCCTGTATCGTACCTGCTAGTTGGAACATTGAAGGAACAATTCAACAATCTTTGGAAGAATTGACTGCAAAAGGACGTAAAGTTCGCTTGCAAGAAATCAATGCGGCTCACAGAACGTACTTTTTACTGTTTATTGCAATTATTATTCTTTTGGCATTAGCAGGATTGATTTATATGTTAGTTGGTCTGTGGCGTAGTGTATTCCCACCGCAAACGATTCAATCTGTTCAAGCACCACAAGTGATTCAGCCTGTGACACCAGCCCCAGAAAAGCCAAAACCATGGGAAAAAATGGTTGATACCAAAGCGTTTATTGAGGAATGTTGGGATGATGTGTATCAAATAAAATCTATCTCATTTCCTGGTTGGAAAATTGGTTTAATCAGTTGTACCCCAGAAAGTGTCACAACAACATGGACAAAAGATTCAAAAGAAGGATTACTATCTTGGATGCGTTTTGGCATCACAGAGTATCAGTTCACTGATTTGTACGTGGATGTATCACCCTCTGGCACAACAGCCACAGGAACGGTTTCATTGGCTGGTTTACCTGTTATAGCATCATTACCAACTTTAACGTCTCAACAATTGACAGAAGATTTAATTGAAATTCAACAATCAACTGGATTGAACTTACAATTTGGACAACAAACATTACTAGATCCTCCCAACAGGGCAGATGGTTCTCGTCCCCCAAATCAAAAGTCATATACCTATTTTTCATTCTCAACAAATTCAGATTATACACCTTGGGAATGGATAAAGTTTTTTGAAAAATTTTCTGGATTTGAACTAACAAAAATAGAATACAATCCATCAAATGATACAACAACAAAGTGGAAATACGAGGGGAGGATTTATGCAAAATAAATTTTTACACCAAATGTTATGTGCCAGTCTTATGGCTTTATTAGCAACGCCAGTTTTAGCACAAGAAGCAGAAGATTTTTTGATGCCTACGGAAGATACATTAGGGCAAATCACACCAAATCAAACTGTCCAGCCAGCAATTCAAGTGACACAACCTGCCACTACTCCAGATGTTGTCCCAGATTTAGCGGGAAAACAAGCGGTTGATTTTCCAGCTCGTACTTCATTGGATACATTGGAACTGGCCCCACTACCAGGTATTTATGAAACAGATATCACGGGCCCCGCACCACTTGCGCCTTCCGTCTCCACAAAGGATATGCCGAGCGAACGTTTGTTAGGTCGTTTAACACCAGAAGTCTTCCAAGAGATGGCTGAATTAGAACGTGATAACACTTTCTTAAAATTACAAATTCAAAAAGCAACCATGAAAAATGATTTGGAAAAATTGCGGGCCAATTATCGTCAAGCACGTTTAGACGAAATTGCAAAGCGAGAAGATGTAGTTCGTACACGTATTCAATGGTGGCAGGAACAAGAAAAAATTCGTCAAGATTTGGAAGCTCAACGTCTTGCAGCAGAAAACTTGAAGGCTGAAAATGAAGAGAAAAATGCCGAAGCGGCATTAGCAAAAGCGCAAAACGATGAAGATGAAATTCCTGAAGATATAGAAAAAATTGCAAGCGAAGAAACCACAAAATCTGCTTATATGTTATTAGGAATTTCTGGCATTCGTGATGGTCTGTCCGCACGTATTAAAAACATTGAAACGGGACGTTTATCTACTATTCAAGTAGGTGACAACTTAACAGACGGCTCTGTTGTGGATAGTATTGGTTCATCAGAAGTCATTTTAAAGAAAAACAACAAACGTAGTATCTTGACATTTGAAGATATGTAGGTGATATAAGAAGGGAAATATGGCCGACAATGAAACACCATCCATTGTTCCAAATGTGACGGAACAACAAAAGGAAGACGAATCGAATCACACGTCTTCTGTGGATGTGTCCAATTCAACGCCAGAAAATATGCCTAATCCAGAGGAAATTTTAAATCCACAGGCACCTTTGTCCGAAGTATTGACAAGCCTTAAAGATTATCCTGCCGATGGCAAGAAATCAACCACGCCAGAAAATCAACCCTCGACACAAGAACCCACTCAAAATACTCAACAACAACAGTCCGTTGTGGAACAGGAAGAACCAAATCCAGAGAACCCTATCTCAGCAGACGCTCCAGATTATTCATCCATTTCTTTTTTGAAAGAATTATACTCTAATGGGAACGAATGTATTACCCTTGCATCTGGCGCTTTTCCGGTAAACGAAGAAACAAGATCATTGTTGGCATTATTTTCAAATGGACGTTTCTTTGTTGTGGATCAATATAAATATGATGGACGGGTACTGGGATTCCAATATCTCGCAAAAAAACGTCGTTTACAATTAGGGGCCCCAGAATACGTTTCTTCAACCGTTTTAAAAGATATTTATGAATATGCGGTTCAGATTCGTGTCGCACCACAGACGATTTCAGAGGAAGAAAATCAAGAACAAACGCGTATGCAACGAGATTTTGTGACGGTTATTTCTCGTGCCGCCATGAATCAGGTGTCCGATATTCATATTGTCGTGGCAGACCATACCACTGTTATGTTCCGTGTCAATGGTCTGATGCAAACAGAAATGGAATATAACAAAGAATGGGGTGAAAGTTTTGTGCGTGCAGCCTTTGCTTCTTCCGATATTTCTGATTCTAACTACGCACAAAATGAATATCAAGCTGCACAAAAATTGGGACGAACACCTTTACGTGGATCCGGAGGACGTTTAATTTTACCTAAAAATATTTTAGGTATTCGTTTGCAATTTAACCCTATTGCTTTTGGTACACGCTATGTTGTGATGCGTTTGTTGTATGCGGATGATTCCACAGCAAGCCCAGAAACAGCTCTATTGGACCTTGGTTTCTCAAAACAAGATACGGACATATTTTATCAATTACGAGCCATTCCAACAGGCATTGTCATTGTTTCTGGGCCAACTGGATCTGGTAAATCCACCACATTACAACGCAATATGATTGCCATGCTGCAAGAACGCAATTACGAAACAAACTTAATCACAGTAGAAGATCCTCCCGAATATCCTATTCCAGGGGCGCGTCAAATGCCTGTGACAAATGCTGGCATTGAAGAAGCAAAAGATCGAGAATTCACAAAAGCCTTGTCTGCTGCGTTGCGTTCCGACCCAGACTCATTAATGATCGGGGAAATTCGAACACTTTCTGCGGCTGATTTGGCGTTTCGCGGAGCCTTATCAGGTCATAACGTGTGGACAACTCTGCACGCCAATACCGCAGCCGCTATTTTGCTTCGTTTAAAAGATATGGGTGTGGAAGATTTTAAATTACAAGATCCGACCATTATGCGGGGTATGTTGGCCCAACGTTTATTCAGAAAATTATGTCCATCCTGCCGCATTCCTGCAAAAGAACATTTAGATCATCCCGCAGTTCAACGATTAAGAAATGCCTTTGGAGATGTGGGGCTTGAACACGCCTATTTGCGTGGTCAAGGATGTGCCTCATGTAATTTTCGTGGCGTCAGCGGTCGAACAGCCGTTGCAGAATTTATTTTGCCTGATTCAACATTCTTAAATTTGACATTAAAAGGTGAAACCCAAAAAGCACAAAATTATTGGATCAATGATTTAGGCGGCAGAACATTACGTGAATGTGCTTTATCACGCATGTTTCAAGGGCTGATTGATATTGAAGAAGTGGAACGTTGGACGGGCTTTTTGGACCAAATCAATTTAACCTAAGGAAAAGGAGCGTATAATGGTAATTCAAGTAAAAGATTCAATGGCAAAATCCCTTTCCGCAAATATTTTGAATTTGTGGTATGCACGTTATTCTATCCGCATGCACTCAGAAGAACGGTTGGAAGTTTATCGCAAATTGATGGCATTGATAAAAAATCGCTTTTCATTGATGGATGCAATGGAACGTCTTTATTCTATTGCTTCAAAAGACGGTAAAAATCCAGATGACAGCATGGCTATCGCCACTGCTTTTTGGATGCAACGTGTTCGAAATGGTAGCACATTTTCGGAAGCCTTAAAAGGTTGGGTTCCATCCACTGAAATCCTGATGCTCTCCGTCGGTGACGTGGCAGCATTAGATTTGGCTTTGCAACACACCATCCGCGTTGTTGAAGGCATGAATAAAATGCGCGCATTAGTGTGGGGAGCGGTTGCCTATCCATTATTCTTGATGATGATGGTTGCCGTTTTAATTTGGGCTGTGGCAAAATTCATGGTGCCCCCTATGGTAGATGCCGTACCAAACCTGCAATGGCGAGGAGTGGCAAAAACATTGGTTGACTTATCTAACTTCGTTGATCAACACCCAATTTTGCTATTTTCTATCTTGCCTGTGATTGTCATTTTATGCACAATCTCGTTTCCTTATTGGAGTAGTAAATCGCGTGCAAAGGTAGAAAACATTCCACCTTGGTCCATTTATCGTATTTTTATTGGCGTCAGCTGGTTACTAGCTTTGTCTGCTCTTGTCCGCGCTGGTATGCCCGTTTCAAAGGCAATGCGTTCCCTTGGCGGAGATGATGCCACACCTTATTTAAGATACCGCGTAGATCGTGCTTTAATGTATGTCAACAACGGTGATAACTTAGGGGAAGCATTGTATCATACAAAATTAAAATTTCCAGACGAAGAAATCATTGGAGATTTGCGTATTTACGCAGAATTGGATACATTCCCTGAGGCTTTGGAAAACTTGGCCAACAGCTGGCTAGAAAATTCTATTCGTCAAATTGACACAATGGCTGGAATATTAAATGGTATTGCCATTTTAATGATTTCAGGCATCATTGCATGGGTCGTATGGGGTACATTTGCGATGCAAGAACAAATGGTATCTGGTATGGGCTTAGGTGGCGGTTAAACCACATTTGCTTGTTTTTTCAAAAAATCAACCAATTGGATGACCATTTGATATGCTTCCAAATTAAGCCCCTCTAAATGTTTAGAAAGCATATAAGATTCGGGAGAAACAGTTGCCATCAAATATTGATACATTGCAATATCAGACATATTAAAAGCGTGCGCCAATAATCGTAAACGTATCAATGAAATTTGATTTGTTCCATTTTCATATTTTTGAATTTGTTGAAATGTAATACCACTCCGTTTGGCCACATATTGTTGACTAAATCCATGTAAACGACGTAATTTAAACAAACGTTTTCCAATTGTTTGATTGTATTTGTCAATTTGTGCTCACCCCATAGTTGTATCCTTTCACATAAAAAAAGTCCACAACGGAACTATTTCCTTGTGGACGGATGTTAGTAATCTGTGAAACGCAGCGTCGCTTATTCAATATATTCACGACCATCCGTCCCAAAGACGGTATGTTTCAATTCGGATTACTACGTCCGGCATCTGGCGCAATGTCCAAATGCACGTGTAATATAATCGGAATTCATATTTTTGTCAAACAAAAAATCCCCCGTTTGATACGAGGGATTTTATTTTAATGCAAAGCACTATCTGGCTAAGGCCTTACGACCTGGGAAGCGAGCACGGTCGCCCAATTCTTCCTCAATACGAATCAATTGATTGTATTTGGCCAAACGATCGGAACGAGATAAAGACCCCGTCTTAATCTGTCCACAGTTTGTGGCCACCGCGATATCCGCAATCGTCGCATCTTCTGTTTCACCTGAACGGTGAGATAACACAGCTGTGTATCCTGCTTTTTGAGCCATACGAACGGCTTCCAATGTTTCGGTTAAAGATCCGATTTGGTTCACCTTCACCAAAATGGAGTTGGCGATACCTTTTTCAATACCCATGGCCAAGCGCTTGGAATTTGTCACAAACAAGTCGTCGCCGACCAATTGAATACGTCCGCCCAATGTTTTTGTCAGCATATCCCAGCCTTCAAAATCATCTTCGGCCATACCATCTTCCAAAGACACAATTGGGAATTCGTTCACCAATTTTTCATAGTATTTGACAAGTTCAGCATTGGTAAAGACTTTGCCTTC
>DFKH01000003.1 GCA_002373815.1 Alphaproteobacteria bacterium UBA3650 | reverse complement strand
GAATTTGAAAATCAGCTTGTAAACCAAGCTTAACGCCAAGGTCATCAAGTATTTCACACAATATGAAAGGGTCCAACGATGTGAATCTCCTTGCCAAAAAGCACTATTGTTCTCCATTTTATTCATATTTAATTACCGATTTTTCGCGATTAGATTCCACGACAGAATTCTGACTTTATCTAACAATATTCCGATAGCGAACACAGCCGCGCTAAATACAATACTATATAACAAATACGTCCAATAAGAATGGGTCTGATAGTATTGGCTCAAATGGGCTTTGAAATCAGGGAAAATATAATTGGCCGTATGCAATAAATATACTGCAAAACATGATTTTGCCACCCAATTGACAACAGATGACTGTATCTTCAGTTTTGAGAAAAACAGCAGTAATGACAACGACGCCAATACCACGAAGGGAGAATCGTATCCCCATAATTCATGCACATCGATAGGCAGATAAGGAGTTAATATTCCCACGAAAGCCAAACAAATGGTCAATATAGTAAAAAAAGCATAAAGCAACAACCATTGGTATTGATTGAATGATATCATATCTGGCAAATACATACGAGCGAATCTTGCCAAAAGATACAAGCCGACAAACGACATCGTGCAATAACCATTGACCATCCAATCGACGAAATGGAATAGCCAATTATAGGAAGAGAAAACATAAAAAGCAGCCAAAACCATCATAAACTCCTTTTTAGTCGCCCTCTCACAAAAAGCATTCAGCACTGGTGCTAAAAAGAACAAGAGAATGTATGATCTGATAAACCACCACATTTTATGCAAACGAATCGTTCTCAATATCTCTGTCAAACTGAGATTTCCCTGTTGCAAATAACCATAAACGAGACAAACCAATATAAAAAAGGCTAATTGGAACAACAAATCTAAAAATTTCCCTTTCTTGGGCTTGATGCCATACCATCCAGAAATTAGCACAAAAAGATTAACGCATACAACTGTTATTGATTGCAAGGTCAGGCGGCTGAATGAGACTGCGAATTCAGAAGAAATATCATTTGCAATGGGTGTTCCGACTGCAAAATCACAAGTGTGAAACATCACAACAAAAAACATTGCAACGATACGCAGCAATTCCATATTGGAATCCCTAACTTTTTTTGAATCCCGAACTTGTGATTTGTAAGCTATTTTCATGTATTTTTCTTGAAAAAATAAAAAACTATTTTTTTGTTTGAAGCTGCTCTATTTGTAAAATAGGCGCTGTCCACAATTTGATAATGATTATGAATAAAAACCGAATCCGTTTTACTGATATACGGTTTTTCTTTTTCGACTATGACCCACCGAGGCGGATTATTTTGAAGTTGTCCTTTTATAGCATTTTGCAAACGGGCTGAATACTGAAGTTGGTGATTCCAAAGAACCATATTACATTGGGTTATCCGCTTCCTCTGCAAAATCTGAAGTCCATCAACATTAGCATTATAATTCCAGACACTCGCCAAATCTTCTTGCGGAATCTGAGCCATTATTCTATCAATCAATTGAAATTCCTTGTGATAGCGCTCTCTCTCTGCTAATACATTAATGACATTTCCCTCAATAATTTTGTGTTTCGCCAAGAGTAAAAGAAAAAATATCAATAAAATATAATACTTCTTGCCACTAAGGATTGAGCCCAAAACTGGAATATAAAGGGGAATAATAATCATCAAATAATAATCAAATCTAGCCCTGCCAACTAATAAATAAGTTATAGACATACAACTTACAAGATAAATAAATACTATCGGGCTCAAAGTTTTCTTATAAAGACACAAAACAGACAACAAAACAAAAAAGCATAAATGGAGTAGGTATGTGTACCAACCATTTATTCCTGCTACATTGTTAAAAACGGAGAAATTAAACAAAAACGTACCAAAAATCAAATTGTCTATCCCTTGCCAGCCCCACATAATATAGAAATGCATCAAGATACACAATGTTACTAACAGGAAGCCAAGAATGACGTAACAGATAATTCTTTTTATTTTATCAAAATCTCGATGAGTATAAGCCTGATGTATCAGCGACACAAATGTGCAAAAAAGAATAACGCCACTATTGGCTCTCATGAAAATAATAAAACCTGAGAAAACCCCAATCATCAAGTAATCAAAGATGTTCGTGTTTTTTCCAACAGATTCCTTTAAGCCGACATAAACACCGTAAGACAAAGGGAACATCATCCAATCCTCGATTCTGTTTCCTTCTATACCAGAAAGGGTTAAATAGAGCAGCAATCCAAATACGACAACAAGAAAAGAACTCTTATGCTTACACCCAAACAGCAAACATATTTTGTGCCACAAAAAGAAAACTGCAGTATAATTCAAGACATGCAACAAAAACAACCCCCACCGTCCAATATTCAAATAGATTGCAAAGGCATTTATATAAAAAATGATGGGACCCTTGTGGTCGAATAAATCCTTATACAACTCTTTCCCTTGAACTAAAGCCAAACCCATCTGTTTAAACACGCATGAATCATATCCCTCATGTTCTGTTAATACTGAAATTGAGTTTAAGCAAAATAAATTGAAAATAAATGACAACAATAAAAAGAAAAAAAATAAAAATAAATTCTTGTTTT
>DFKH01000022.1 GCA_002373815.1 Alphaproteobacteria bacterium UBA3650 | reverse complement strand
TGAAGGCGTTTTTCGAGAAGCGGAAACCGGAATGGTGTCATTGATTACGCAAAAAGCAAAAGTAAAATGCCACAAAAAGCAAAAATAGTTTTTCTAATTCAATTATTATCAGTAATTTTACTTCAGTGATTCTGAAACAAATATTACTTTAAAACATATTCGTACCTGTGCCTCAACAAACAATAGAACACCTCCATGAAAAAACGCTTTCTTTTCCTTTTTTCTTTTTCTTGTTTCTTGCTTTTCTCCTTGAAAGCTTTCCCCCAAGAGGCTTCTGTGTTGCCTTTGCCGGATTCCCTGGCGTTAAAGTTGGAAAACAGCAAAGACAACGATTTGAACAGAGCAGAAGTTTTGATTCAAATAATCAAATTTTACACTATTAATAGGCACTACATCGAATCCCGACCTTATGTTGAGGAATTGGTTAAGATATCAGATAGATTGGACGATGCTTATATTAAAGCTAGAGCTGAATTGTCATTGGGTACGTTGATTCGTGAAACAGAAAACGATGTAAACCAAGCATTTAAACATATTCATTCTGCTTATATTTTGGTATCGCAATTACCTGAAACACCCAAAAACATGGAAATGCTCGTGGGAATATACAATTCCTTGGGGATTCATTACGCTCAAATTGGATTAGATGCTGAAAGCTATGAATGTTATCTAAAAGGTCTTGAATTGAACAAGAAAGTGAAGAATAAAGAATACGATAATGTATTGAGAATCAATTTACTTAATGTTTATAATTCGATGGGGAAGTATGATGAATCGATTGCTATGGGAAATGAGTTGTTGCACAGTGAGGATTTCGTTTATGACAAATTTGTTCCGTTTTTTAGCATTGTCAACAATTATAAAGATAAGGGGAGCTATGATACGGCATTGATTTATATGGACTCTGCCTTTGTTTGTGCCACCCAACCCCATGACATATCACGATGCTATGCCAATAAAGGACTTATATACTTTTCCAAAAGAGACTACAAAAACGCCTCAAATTGCCTGGAAACCAGTCTTTATGATTATTCTGACATTAATTCTTCTGAGACTGCAGCATTGGATTTAATCTATTTGGGAAGCACTTATGGTGTATTGTCAAAGCGAGATTCAGCTTTGTTGCTAATCAATCAAGGGATAGCAAAAGCGCGACAGGCAAAATTATCGTGGTTGGAAAAAGAAGGCTTGTTCCGCAAATATGAGTTGCTATATAATGCCGACACCACAAATGAAGTCTATCGCAACTTTTGTAGATATTCGTTTATTGTGGACAGCATGAATCTAAGTAACAACAGCAGGAGATTGGAAGCACTGTGGTTTCAGCAAGAATTCAAAAAAGTGGAAGCACAATTGGAGTATGAAAGACAGATCAACGACATAAAGCATTTTAAGCAAAAGATGATGCTGTTTTTTGTCGCCTCGACGTTGCTGTTGGGTATTCTGGTTATGGTATTGTTATTGAATAGGAGAAAGGTAATGCTGAAAAACAAGGACATTCAATTGGAGAATGAACAATTGATAAAGGATTCGATGGCCAAGGAACTCGATTTGCGCAACCGAGAGATGACGGCACAAACGTTGGTTCAGGTGCAAAGGCAGGAATGGGTCAACGAAATGATTCAAAAACTGAAAGCGGCTTCGGACGACAAAAAGGCTTTGTCGGCAAATGTCAGGGAAATCATCCGAAACCTTGAGCAGTATAAGAACGTTTCCAATCCTGACGACTTTGATTACTATTTCACCAAGACCAATCCCGATTTCTACGACAAGCTTAGAGCCGACTTCCCTAACTTGACTTCCAACGAACTGCGGCTTTGCGCCTATTTAAAGATGAACCTCAACACGAAAGACATTGCCGCCATTTGCAACATTACGCCCGAAAGCGCAAGAGTGGCGCGCTCCCGTTTGAGAAAAAGCCTGAATCTGGTGGATTCAAACATTGATCTTACTTCTTTCTTGTCAAATTACTGATTGTTAGTGTTTTATTAGTTTTTTGTTACTGTATTGTTAACATCAAAAAATGGTTGAGTTTCTGCATTGTTAATGCCGTTTTCTTGACTTGCCCTTTCGGCAAGACGTAATTTTGCACCATCATTTCAACTAATCAAAATGTTAACTTAAAATCAAACAAAAATGAACAGACTTAACAAATCGATGTTTGTAATGGCCTCTTTGCTGTTCGCCATTACTGTAAATGCACAAAACAAATGTACCGTGAACTATGGAACAAACAACTACTTTACGGTAAAATTCTCCCAAAACATTGAGCTTGAGCAAAAAGGCGATAATGTCATCACCGGAAGAACAAATCTGCCTAAAATCACTCCAAAAAAGGTCCAAACAGAAACATACAGTTTAACTATTTGTCCTGAAGGCCCATGGCATATAATTGAAATTGGCAAGTTAGATTTTTCTTATTATAATTTTGCTTTTTTCCCAGATTGTGTTCAAGACACAGTTGAAGAAGGCGAATACGAGGTGTATGTACATGGGCAAGATGAGAACGGTATGTTTTTTTGGTCCACGTACCTCTTATCAATAGTTTCAGACACCACGTTTAGACCAACAGCAAGTGCTGACGCGACCCATGAAATATCCGTGATTGGTGTTGACGAGAACGGGCAATCTCTTGCTGAAAAAGAAATAGAGCTTTTGTATTATGATATTACTTTTCACTGGGCGCTAAAAGATGATTTCGGATTTTTTTTATGTGGGCATGAATACCCAAATCTAATTGAAGGATTTAGGTATAATGATTTGACTGATAATGATAGAGTTAGCGTTTATGCATGGATGGCAACCGAAGGGCAAAAATTCTATTTTATTGAATACCCGGCAATAGTAGGTTCTGACTATATCAATTGGACAGTAGAAAACAACGCTGAAGATATGAAATTACACGAGGAGTCTTTTTCTGTCACTGGGGAAAACGAAAAATACTATTATGTTGATTATTCGCAGTTTATTAGAGGTGAGGCATATTTGGATGGTATTGGTATAGTTTCCGCTCATGGTTTTGATGACCACGTGACGTTTAATCCCGTCAGACCTATTACAATAGCAACCAACATTAACGCAGGTAACCCGAATGAATTTGAAAATGGAGAAATCAAGATAAAGTTGTCACCTTGTGTTTTCAATGAGGCACCTGAAGAAGAACCCGAAGACAAAGTCATGGCCTCTCAGATGTGGTATGACTCAGAAGGTAATCTTATAAGGGAGCCTTTGGGTGAATTTGTTGAACAATATTTCTTAACCCATGACAACACACCTAATTATTTTGAAAGAACACCTGTTTCCAATTTAAATTTGGGTAAGGAAGTCACTTATGGCGTAAGAACGCCTATTGCCTATTCTCAGTTATATAATTACAATGAAGTTGCAAGTCCTTTCGGTTTTAGGTTTTGTGAAGGCATGTTTTTATTTTTGGGTGAAGGAGGTTGCCAACGAATTGGAGACCAGGATGCGAGGATAAAAGTCCTTCTGAATGATGAAGAGTTTATTTATGATACTTTATTTAATTACAATATGACGATGGGTCATTTTGAACCAGAAGATGAATGCGAAGTCAAAATGGATATTGTGGATAAACATTTGGTTTGTGATGGTGTGGAAAAGTATAACCATACCAATGTGATATACGATCTTCATAATGATGATGCCACTCCACCCACATTAACCATTCTTCAGATCCTGGATGAAGACAATAATGAAGAAGTATTTCTGCCCGAATATAAAGATTGTCATATCAATTTCGCCGCTGGAGATTTTGAGGCTCATATACACGATTTATACGGTTTCATTGACCACATGCAATATTTTGCCAAACCCAATGTGGAAGTGTATTATTCCATTGAGAACGAAGAATGGACAAGTTTGGAATACATCGAAGACGAAACCATGTTCCATCCCAACTATGGCAATTTCTTCACGGTAGATTTGTCCCAATTGGATGCTGCCGTTGTGGACAAATGGGTTTCCTTAAAATTCATAGTAACCGACGAAGCAGATAACATTCAAATGCAGGAACTTAGCAATGTGTTCTACGCTGGAGAAAACGTTTCAGTGAATGAACATATTGCCGAGGGTTTGAAACACACCATTTGCCCCAACCCCTTCACCAGCGAAGTGAAAATCACCGCCGCACAAGCCGTGGAAGGTGAGGCCAACATTGCTGTTTACAATGTGTTGGGCGAGCAAGTTTACAGCAAAACCTATAACTGCGCTGAAACCAAAGAATTCATCATTGATGGTAGCACTTGGAAGCCTGGTGTTTACTTCTACAGCATCAGCACCAAGGACGGTTTGCTGCAAGGGAAAATCGTAAAAGAGTAAAGCTTTTTCAATTATGAATGGAGAAAGGGCATCTCTGGTAGGGTGCCCTTTTTTTGTGTATTGTTGTCAGAAAAACATGCTTC
>DFKH01000031.1 GCA_002373815.1 Alphaproteobacteria bacterium UBA3650 | reverse complement strand
AATCGAAAGCAACAACCTTGGCTACTACTGCAAGGAAAAAAACTGTTTCATAAAGAACATCCCCATTTCCGAAGGAGAAGCATTCGCCGTTGCAATCCTTAACCCGCTTCTGGAACAATACCGCAACACTCCGTTGGAAAGCCAGCTCCGCTCCGTATTCAAAAAAATAACAACATGTCTGCCGGACAAAATCACGGTGGACACATCATTTCTGAATCCTTCTATCACATTCATACCAGACAGGACAGAAAACGTAAGCCCGGAGCTTTTTAAAACCATTTTTGACTCTATAAAAAACTGCCACCCACTCAAATTTGAATACCGGCCACTTCAAAAACAATCATTCATGCAGCGCACGATAGACCCCTACCACGCAGTCTGCCAAAGAGGCAACTGGTATGTAATAGGAAAATGCCACGACAAAGGCGATGTCCGCATATTCTCCTTTGGCAGGATGAAAAACGCCCTTGTTACAAATGAAAAATTCAGCATCCCCAAGGACTTTAAAACATCCGACTACTTTGACTCCGAAATGGGAGTATGGCTCAGCGACAAAACCCCGGTAGAAGTGGAACTCCTCTTTGACAAGGAAATTGCGACCTACGCCACCAACAGAATCTGGCATAGCGAACAAACACTAGAGGAAAGACCCGACGGCAGCGTATACCTAAAATTCAAAACAACCCAAAAGAATGAACTCATGCGCTTTATCCTGGGCCAAGGACACACCGTAAAACTACTCTCCCCACCCGAACTTGTAGAAGAACTAAAAGCCGAACTAAAGCGCACGCGGGAGATGTATGAGTAGAGTTGTTGTATTGATTGTAGCAGCTGTTATCCTTGCAGTTTTCGTCTTTATCATAGATATAAAGTTGCGTGGCGGAGAAAGAAAAATCTCTGACGGCCGTCAAAAACTTGCAAAGTATGACAATTGGTTTGTACGGTTATTTTTTAAGGATAAATTGCTAGAAGGAAGGCAAATGCTTTCCTATGGCAAAAAAAAGCTAGCTTTTGCTAAGTGCCTGCGTAGTACACTTGCATTACTTTGCATTGCATGTATTGTGACTGCGCTTGTGTTTTTACAAAAGCAATAATTTTTTTCACCTATGACATTATATGTCGTGGGTGGTGGAATACAATGAAAGAACAAAAGGTGGTTTTATGAACAGTTATGAAGTCATTAATGATCCGTCATCTTTTTTTAAGATAATGAATAAAGAAACTGAACATGAATATTGTTTTAATGATTGTATAGAAGTTTTAGGAGGAAGAAATAATGATTTACCCAGTCAAACCTCTACACAAATGATTAAAAAGTTCAAAATAATAAATAACAACAACGAGTATGAATTGACAATTTCAAATTATGAACCATTTCATTTTTCGAACAGTAGCTTATTTTATGACAATACCCATAACACATTAGCAATTACTCACCTAATAAGTGAATCTGGAAAAAAAAGACCTTATCTACATGGCTTTATTTTTTATGATTTAAAATTATAAAAACATGAATTGTTTTGGTAATATGCACAAAGAAAATTTATAGAAGCGAGGTATAAAAATGGCCAACGAAAATGATTTTTATGAATTGCAGGATGACCTAACCGACCAAATGGATCTTGATGATTTGGAAGCAAAACTGTATTCAGACTTAGACAGTGAACTTGACGAAGACTTTTCAAAACTGGAACTTCTAAAGGATCAGCAAGCAAAAATCGGAAACCCTGACGCACTTGGAGATGTTATAAAGAATGTTATATGGCAGCAGTTTCAAAATCAAATTGGTGTACAGGCAGGAGAAGATTTTATAACAGAAAATCGAGGAATGACTCTTGACTTAAGGAATTCGGCTCATATTCAAACAGCAGAAAATTTTGCAAATGGTAATATTGCTACACACAATACTGAAATAGATTACCAAAAGCGATATGATGATTGGCAGGCTAATTTTCAAAAAGATGAAAATGGAAACATAATAACTCACAAAACCAGAAGTGGAAAACAAGAAGCAACTCTTGTCAAAGGAGCAAGAGACCCTTTTGATAAAAACAGACCTTCAGGGGCTTCAGAAAAAGGTACTGATATGGATCATACAGTATCTGCAGGAGAAATAATTAGAGATGCTGAAGCAAATGCTCACCTTTCAAAAGATGAACAGATTGATTTTGCAAATAGCGATTCTAACCTTAATGAAATTGATAGTAGTCTGAATCGTTCAAAAGGTGATAAATCCATGGGCGAATGGTTAGACAATCCAAACAGCAACGGACAAAAACCAAGAGAAATATTCGATAACCTAACAGAGGAAAAAGAACAAGAATTAAGAAAAAAAGATAAAGAAGCTCGTGAAGAATATGAAAAACGTAAAAAAGAAGGCGAAAAACGTTCAAAAGAAACTGGAAAAAAATCACAAAAGGAAGAAGCCTTTAGAATAGGCAAAAGTGCAGCAAAGGCTGTAGTCATGCAGCTACTGGCAGATTTTGTAAAAGAGGTTGTCTCCAAACTTGTAAAATGGTTTAAATCAAAAAACAAAAAATTCAGCACATTAATAGATTCCATAAAAGAAGCAATTCATTCATTTATAGGAAATTTAAAAACGAAACTGATTAATGTGGGAAGCACTGTTGTTACTACAATAGGAACTGCTATTTTTGGTCCAATAATAAATACATTGAAAAGAATTTGGATGTTCTTAAAACAAGGATGGAGATCATTAAAACAGGCAATTAATTACTTACGTTCACCAGAAGCAAAAGAAGCTCCTTTTGAGATTGTAATGCTTCAAGTAGGGAAAATCATAATCGGAGCCTTAACTGCTGGCGGTGCAATTGTTTTGGGAGAGGTAATAGAAAAAGGTTTAATGCACATTCCAGTCTTTAACATTCAAATTCCTTTACTCGGAAGCCTTGCAAATATATTAGGAATTTTCCTCGGGGCAGTAGTTGCAGGAATCGTTGGTGCTATTGCATTAAATCTGATAGATAAAGCCATAGCAAAAAAGCAAAAACTCGAATTACAGACACAAGTTGCCCGGCAAACTGATGTTGTTATAAAGGGACAAACAGTAAAAACCTTGGAAAAACTTGAAGCCGCATATGAAACTGTTGGAAAAATTACAGAAAAAACCGCAGAAAGTATTCGCAACTCAGTACAAAAGGAAAGAGACTCCCTAAATGATGTTGATGATGTCTTAAACGAAATTGATGCAATAATTGGAAAATAAGGAGAAATACACAATATGAATTCCGATATAACAGTATATAACTATAACAAACCAAGAACATTAGTTCTTGGAAAAATATCAAAAATCACAAATGAAATAGTCAAA
>DFKH01000004.1 GCA_002373815.1 Alphaproteobacteria bacterium UBA3650 | reverse complement strand
CACACCGTTGGAAAATGATGCCGAGTCAAAGGCGTTTAATAATTATTATGTGACCCACACGACAAGTGGAAACACAATTACATTTACAAGGTCTTCGCCAACCGACGAAATGGGTTGTTTCAGCAATCTTGGAATTTCGATAATAGGGGTGATAAGTGGAAAAGAGATTTTTGTAGATAATGGCAATGGAACTTACACACAGACTAATGCTTGGGAACTTACAGATCCTACAATAGGACCGGTGGTTGGTCCTGAATATCCTGTAATTCATTAAAAAATCCCGCATATTATGCGGGATTTTCTTTTACTTTTTATTTTCGTTAAGATTTTGTTTAAACTTAAGTGTCGCCTCATACAGGTCTCCATTTTTTGTGATGAACGAGAATTTATCACCAAGGAATTGAACTGCTGCAATTCCGTTATCGTTGTTTTGTTTTGACTCGTTGATTATCTTTTTGCTATAAGCGCCCATATATTTCTTTACTGTGCTTTCAACAATGCTCTTGATAATTTCGTAGTCAACACCTGAATTAACGTTTTTAACCTCATTAATTTGCTTTCTTTCCCTTTGTTGTGGTTTTGGTTGTGGCTTAATATCGCCAAGATTCGCAAGTCTTGGGTCAAGGGCGCTTTGGTCAATATAGTTCTTTGAAAATGATTCAAGAATCTCCTTTGGAAGTTTGCTTTTACTGCTTGCTCCTGTCATTGCATTTGTGCTTTGAATGGAACTTTCTGTAATTGGGTCATTTATTTGATAATCATTTGTATCGTTGGCTTGCCTATATTGGGACATTTTATTTTCATATGCCTCATATATTCTATCTTCACTATCATCAACATATCTATCTTCGTTGATAACTGTGGTTGTTGTTGGACTGCTTGTGCTATAAGATGACATCAGGTTATCAAATTCGGTGGAGACCCCTCCGCCATATTTTCTTCCTGCCTGTTCATTAAACTTGGCTCTGTCCATTTGTCTCTCCTTTATGATGTGGGCATCTTTCTTGGCATCTGATTGAATCATTCGCCTTGCCTTCTCCATTATTGCGTTTTTATCCATCGTATATAGTTTCCTTCCTTTATTTTTTCGTAACTCCTGTTATTTCTTTTTGCTTGTCGATAACCTTATCTTTGTCAATTGGACCCTGATTTGATTGCTTTGGGCTTGGGACGGAACTTTGCATCTTTTGAGTATTCTGCTGTTCCTTTTCCGCCTCAGCCTTTGCCCAAATATCGTCATCAAATCTATTAAACGTATCATTTTGAGCATCCTGCACATTTCTTGCGTACTGTGCATATCTCTTACTGTTTGGTTGAGATGTGAACACATTGTTCTTCCTTTGTTGGCTTGCATAAGGAATTGGTCCCTGTATATTCTTGCCAATAATCTTTGGAGCAGTTTTTATATCTTGAGTTTGTTGCCTCAATTGAGACAATGTGTCGTTGGTGTCAATATTATCAAATCTAACTTGGTCATAAACCACAATCATTGAATCATCACCATTTTGATTATAATCAGGAACATTAAATCCCTGCATTGGGGGTGGGACATTAAATGTTTGTTTCCTTGGTTTCCACGATACGATTCTATCAAGTCTGAATGTTTTCCAATACCTTTTTCTAAGACTGTCACCGCTTATCTGAAATGCCCTAAGCACAGGATTATTGGCCTTGGATAAGCCATAAGCATAGGGTTGAATCAATCTTGTACCCGGCGCATTCGAATCCTCGTCAATATAATTTATCTCGACGTAATTCCTGTTATGAATCGCATCGAGAATCGGCTGTGATGGAACCGCTTCCAATAACACCTGCCTATATATCTCTAATAAATTTATTTTTGGTAATTTCATTTAATAACTTGTCAGCATCTTTATAAATATCACCGCCTTCTTGAATTTTTGAATAATGGGTGAAATATAAGACCTTTATACCATGTTCATCACAGAGACGTTTTTTAGCGGTATCACGAATTTTATTAAGTTCGAATTTTTGTACACCGCCAAATCTTTTAATTGGTTCGAAATGCTGCTCTCCTTGGCACTCTATGGCAATATTATAATCAGGAAGATAGTAATCAAGGGGCATGGTATTTTTATATTTAAGCCATTCAAAACGTTGCTGATAAACAAATGATACTCCACCATTTTTTAACGCATTTTCAACTTCAAATTCTAACCCACTTTTTTGGCATTTTGGACAGCCTTTAGTTGGCCTTAATAACGCCTTTCGTGGCGACATTAAGAATTCTCCATGGGTTTTACAAATTAGAACTATTTTTTTGACACCGCCTTTTACTTCTTCACCTTCTTTTAAGGTAATAGAATCACCGTATTTTTCAAACAACAGTTTTTTAAATACATCTGTAGTTAATGGTAAATTGTGAACACATCTTGTGCATCCTTGTCCAGATAAATGTTTTCTTGGGATTTGCCAAAACTCGCCATGTTCAGGACAAATTATGCAAACTTTGGTTTTTGCATTTATGTAAACCGTCTTTGAATAGTCGTATTTATTACCATGAACCTCTTTTGCCTGTTTTATAAATTCTTCTGTGGTTTTAGTATGTTTTTTATTAATTTCAATCATTTTTTCATGGGCGCATAATTTACATCCATGACCGGCCATTAAATGGGAAAAAGAAGCATAAAACAAACCATGTTTTTTACATATTATGGGAAGTTTTTGCCTCCTATTATGGTATTCTGTTATTAATGAATAATCGTAATCACTATTATTTTCTTTTAGTTTTTTTAAAACCTCCTCTAAACTATAACCACTATGCCTATGCGCACAATATGGGCAACCTTTAGGATGCGTTTTGTTGGTGTGGTTATTTGGTGTCATCATAAAACTACGCCCGCATTTTTTATGAATAATTTTAACTTTAGTGGAAGTATTTACGTAGTTGACATCTTTGTAATCGTATTCATCTCCCCAAATTTTTTCGGCATTTTTAACAAAATCTTCTTTAGTTAATCTATTTGGCATAAAAAATCCATATTTTAAGTTTATTATTACTTAAAATATGGATTTTTCTCAAGAAAAGTAAACACTTTTCAAAGAATTATTTCATGTAGTACTGACCATCGTTGACGTTTTCAATTGTATCGACAAGTCCTAATCCATAAGGATTCTCAGCACTGTAAAGAGAATTCACAATTGCACGGTTTCGGCCACCAATTCCGTTTCGGCCCTCAATATCATATTGGCCACCCCCATGATCTGTATCAAAGTTTGAATAATCTATTGCGTTTGTTGGTTTTGTGCAATCAGGCAAAAAGTGGGAATGTCCATTGTGACCAGTGCCCTTACCTTTCGGGTCTCCATCGCTTAGTGCGTTTGGATGGGTTGGGCCATATTGGTTGTTTATGCTATAGTCATTTCTTACGATTTCGTTATGTCTTTCTTCGATTCCCCTTGCCTCCAAGCAGGTTTGTCCGTTTATAACTGTTGCCATGATAAGTTTCTTATTTTTTTAATAAATATTTTAGTTTTTGTTTTTTTAGGTTGGAAGTAGCATTGGTTTATTAATTAGGCTTTTTCCGTTCACCGATTCATCTGCTGTATCTAATTCTATTCTATCTACTTCTATAATTGCTCCGTTATTAATTTCTATTTCTTGTTCGTAATTTAGGCCATAGGCGTTTTTAAGAAGGGTATCGACCCAATTAACGTCCTTTGGGTCAACATATCCTTTTAGTATTATATGTGTATCTCCTTCACCGTAGCCATTTGAGCAATATGCATCAGAGTTCCCGGGTCTCCAAGTCCAATATGGCCCAACTCCTCCATAATTTCGTTTCAAATAACGGTAGAAGTCATTCATCCCATTGTATTTGAATTTATCTTTATTATATTTTGGGATTGTAATCATTCTTTCAACGTAGATAAGTCCTCTTTCATCGAATAAAAATGAGTTAGGTACTCCGTTATTTTCATATTGAGAGACAAATACATTCATCACATATTTAACTATTTCTTCTCTTCCCGCATCTGTTAAGAAGTACATTACATCATTTT
>DFKH01000046.1 GCA_002373815.1 Alphaproteobacteria bacterium UBA3650 | reverse complement strand
ATATTTGTTGATTGTCTTTGCTTTTGCGGGGGATTCCACGATAACCAGTTTCATTCTTTACCTCCATAAATTAAAGCAATTCGATTGCCGGTAAAATGTTCAATGCGTCCAGCCAATTCAAGCTGAGTCAAAACAATATGCACAAGACGAGTATCTAATTTTGTTGCTCGAATTAAATCATCAATTTCAATCATCTCTGGACTTAAATTTTCTAATACTAGTGTGCGGGCATGATCAATTTCTTTTTGTTCTGGAATGTGATCCAATTGGTATTCATCAGGTGGTAAAGTATCAGATAAATGAAACCCTTGATTGTTTTCTATGACATCTGTGATATCACGTGTTTGTGTAACTAAAGTTGCTCCATCTTGGATTAAAGCATTTGGTCCAGCCGCTCTTGGATCAAGGGGAGAACCAGGAACGGCAAATACTTCTCTGCCTTGTGAAAGAGCCTCTTTTGCAGTAATAAGTGATCCAGATTTTAGGTTTGCCTCAATGACAACAACACCTTCACATAATCCAGAAATAATACGATTTCGTCTTGGAAAATTTTGTGGTTTTAAGGGAGTACCAAAGGGAAATTCTGAAACAAGACAACCTCTTTGTTTTATTTCATCATAAATATCTTGATTTTCGGAAGGATAAACCTCATCAATGGGAGTCCCCAAAACAGCCACCGTGCCACCTTTATTATTTTGATTTTGTAATGCCCCTAGGTGAGCGGCGCGATCAATGCCTTTTGCCATGCCTGAAACAACCACATAATCTTGCTCGGATAATTCTTTTGCCAAATGTGTTGCAAAGTTTTTTCCATTTAATGTGGCAGCTCTTGTTCCCACCATGGCAATGCATTTTTTTGAAAGTAAACTGGGATGTCCTAGTGTAAATAAAACAGGAGGTCTATCTGATATTTGTTTTAGTAGAGTTGGATAATCAACATCACAAGATAGTAAAATTTGTGCTCCTATCTTAGATGCTTTTTTTATTTGTTCGTGAATAACCTTATCCGTTGGAATTTTTGGAATTCGTTTGGCCCCACCTTGTTTTGCCCATGATTCAAGATTTTCTAATGCATGAATAGGGGTACCAAATATTGCTAAAAGTTTCTTAAACGTAGCCGGCCCTACGTTTTCAGAAAGCGCCAAGCGTAACCAGTCCATTCTTTCTTGTTCTGTCATGACACCTTCTTGTGAAATGAAATTTTGGATTCTTTATGTTGAACCAAGCGTTTAATGTTTTCGCGATGACGATAATAAGAAAGTAACGCCAATAAGGCATATGTCAATGTGGCTGGTTCATTTCCAGACAAGAAGGCATAAATTGGCGCCATTGTTAAAGCGGTTAAAGCAGCTAATGATGAATAATGCCAAATCAATGCAACTGATAACCACGTTAAGCAAGTGAGAACGCCAACGAGTGGACTCATAGCCAACATCAGTCCCAATGTGGAGGCGACACCTTTCCCCCCTTTAAATTTTAACCAAACAGGATAGTTGTGTCCTATCACAGCCATAAAACCTGCAAAATAACCGAGGGCTTCATTAAATAAATATTTACAAAGTAGGGCAGCAAAAGCCGCTTTAAATACGTCTAAAAGTAAAGTCAATAGGGCAAGCCCCTTATGCCCAGTACGCAATACATTTGTTGTGCCAATATTTCCAGAGCCAATTTTGCGAATATCACCCAGACCAGCACAATATGTTAAGACCAATCCAAATGGAATAGAACCTGCAACATAACCGATTATCGTAGCAACTATATAAGGCATCATTTTCACACTCCTTGTTTTTAATCAGTTTACGCATTCTTCATAAAAAAGCAAGTAAAAAATATTTTATATCCGTTTTGCGTCAAGAATTTGAATCTGTATTTTTGTTTGTCCTTTCCATGTGTCTTTTTTCAAAGTGACCATTAAATTAAAGAACTCCTCTCCATGTGTTGTTAAAAATGCTTTTCCCATTTCTGTATCTGCTGCACGGAAAGCAATAGCGGTCATTTTTCGTCCTTCTTGATTGGTTAATCCAACGCTTATATGTCCATTTTTTAAAAGATTGGCATAGGTAATATGTAAGTCTTTTAGGATGAATAATGGCTCAGGGTTTCCTTCACCAAAAGGGGCGAGCATTTCCAAACTTTGTACCAAATGAGTGGTAATACCACTTAAATCTAAAACACCTTCGGCTTGTAGGGTATTCGCTTGTTGATTTAAAGATTCTAATTTTATGTTTTGTACTAAAAAATCATGGAATTCTTGCAATTTTTCACGTTTTAAGGAAAAGCCTGCGGCCATAGGATGTCCTCCACCATGAGTCAGAATCCCTTTGTCAAGGGCATTCATAACAAGTGTACCTATGTCCACGCCTGTTACAGATCGGGATGATCCTTTCACATTATCGCCTTCTATTGATAGCGCAAAGACGGGTAAGTTGTATCGTTCTTTTAATCTACCTGCAACAATCCCAACAACACCTTGGTGCCAATTTTCGCCAGAAACAAAGATGAAAGGTGTTTCCAATGTTTTTGACTCTACTTGTTCAATAGCTTTTAAAAAAACGTCATTTTCAATGTCACGACGTAAGGCATTTAAACTTTCAAGCTCTTCGGCTAAAATGCTTGCCTCGATAGGATCATGGCAAGAGAGGAGTTTCATTCCTAAATCTGATTTTCCAACCCGTCCGCAGGCATTAACGCGTGGTCCCATCAAATATCCAAGATGATAGGTGCTTGGTGCTTCTTCAATATTGATTTGGCGAGCCAATGCAGACATACCAATGTTGTGTCCCTGAGCTAATTGCCTGAGACCAGATTTTACCAAAAGACGATTGACGCCCGTTAATTTCACAACATCACATACTGTACCAAATGCCACTAAATCTAAGTATTGGATTAAATTAGGCTCTGTTCTATTATGCCAAAATCCT
>DFKH01000064.1 GCA_002373815.1 Alphaproteobacteria bacterium UBA3650 | reverse complement strand
TTCAAGTATTTACGTGGGTCAAATTCGGCTGGTTTTTCTGTAAAGACCGTCCGAATAGCCCCCGTCATCGCCATACGCAAGTCTGTGTCCACATTGACTTTGCGCACACCATGTTTGATGGCTTCTTGAATTTCTTCCACAGGAACACCGTACGTTTGCGGCATTTGTCCGCCATGAGCATTGATAATGTCTTGCAAATCTTGTGGCACGCTAGAAGAACCATGCATCACCAAGTGGGTGTATGGCAATTTTTCATGAATTTTCTTCACTGTGTCAATGGACAAAATCGCGCCATCTGGCTTGCGTGTAAATTTGTAAGCCCCATGAGAAGTGCCAATGGCAACCGCCAAAGCATCCACCTTTGTTTGGCGCACAAAATCAACAGCCTGATCTGGGTCTGTCAATAACTTTGATTTATCAATGGCGCCTTCAAAGCCATGACCATCTTCTTTTTCACCTTTACCAGATTCCAAAGAACCGATACAGCCCAATTCACCCTCAACGGAAACACCATTGGCATGTGCTTTTTGAGCAACTTCACCCGTCACCTGAGCATTATATTCATATGTGGCTGGCTTGCCTTCTGGATCCAAAGAACCATCCATCATGACAGAAGTAAAACCAGAAGCCATAGCGGAATAGCACACATCAGGACTTGAACCATGATCTTGGTGCACACAAATTGGCAAATGTGGATACATTTCCACGCCCGCCATCATCAAGTGTTTCAAGACAGCATCATTCGCATATTGACGAGCGCCCTTGCTCATTTGAATAATCACAGGAGCATTCACTTCATTAGCGGCGGCCAAAATAGCCAACACCTGTTCCATATTGTTTACGTTGAATGCAGGGATACCATATGAATGTTCTGCTGCATCATCTAAGAGTTGTCTTAAAGAAACTAATGCCATTTTCCTATCCTTTCACTTTATATTTAATGGTAATTTTATTTTATAAAAAGAAAACAGAAAAAGCAAGGACATTTTCCTATTTAAACAACAAAAAACTCCCCTCAAAAATGAGAGGGGAGTTTTTAACACACAACTTTAACAATCACATTCACAATAATAATGTTTGTGCGCTTTTTTGTTCTTACTACACGTCTTGACATTCTCCGTGCCACACTTTGAACAGTTCTTATAGTGTGTTTTTATCCAAGCAACTCCTTCATGCGAACCTTTCTTGCACTTTTTGACAGCAGCACATGTCACCTTACCATCTTTAACTGTCTGTTTCATCCCTTTTTTACATGTGGCCGTCTTACCATTACAGGTAGCATTAGCAGGACAAGCCGTACACTTATTATTAACTAAGTATTGACTAGCCTTACAAGTCGGTGCTGAGGCACAGAAAACCTTACCATCTCTGACCGTCTGTGTCATTCCCTTGTTACATGTAGCGGTTTTGCCATTACATGTTGCATTAGCCGGACAAGTATAACAATGACGTTTATCCGAACTCAAATATTGTTTTTTGTCACAAGTTGTTCCACAAATAATTGCACCCCTTTCATCTTTTAGGTAAGACCCATTTATATTCAAAATATCTACACCATTGCATTTTGCACAACTAGGACAATCTATACATGTCTTACCAAGCATATATTGATTAGCTTTACATTTACCAGATGATGGAATACACTGAGAAACAGCACCTACTTTGCCCTTCAAATTCTCTTTTTCATATCCCGCTTTGCATACATAATCTTTTCCATCACAAATAGCATTCGGTAAACAAGAAATACACTTTTGTGTCGAAGAATGGAAAAACTCATTTTTTGCACATGGCTTTACCTGATCTGGTGCTTTACAAGCTGTCCCTGCCTTACCTTGAGAAGCATCACACAATGGTTTAGAAGAAGAACAGCCTAAATCTTGAGCCTTTCCGTCATGATCATTAACACATACAACACAGTCACCCGTTGTCTTATCTCTCACTTTATTATCTGGACAAGCAGAACAATACGTCTGATAAAGATAACCATATGAAGTACTACCTTTAGAACAATCAAATTCAAACTTAGCAAAAACTCCTGTCGAAACGACGACAGCTGTACTTAAAACAGCCAATAAACTCAATTTTTTCATTTTTAACTCCTTTCTTAAATAGACCCTACTCCCATCTTACGAGTAAAAAAATAAAAAGCAACCATATTTTATAGCTCTATAACAATTTTTTCTTTTCTCTTTGCCTTTTGACAAAAATCATATGCCCTGCCCTGATATTGATTACAAGAAATGATGTAATCACACGCCTCTATCACCCATTCATTGCGCCGAATGATACTCCACCTCTTGTATCCTCTTTCGGAATAAGGTGGAAAGTAAAAATCATTGAATGGATACGCACAACGTTCTAAATCTTTATTATAGGCAAGAACAAGCATAATTTTGATATGAGGATATTGGGTATTTAGGCCTGCTACTGTCTTATGTGCCAAGGTGTCAAATTGGCCTTTAACACCTACATAAAAAGTATCTACACCTTTGTTTGTAATTAAATCTATTAAAACAGACCTTAACTTAATCGCAACTTCTTCTTCGTTCCAGATGGTAGCATTGCCAAAAAAGCCACAAGTTTTACTCATTCTATTCACCCAACAGCCCAATTAAATAAAAATCACTCACTTCTTTAAAAGTGAGTGGATGTTAGCAACTACGTCTACAAGATAATAGCCCTGCTTATTCGGGCGGATAGCCTTATTCAGCAGGCATCCACTCGTAGATATAAACATCAAATCAATGTTTATCCAGAACGGATGCCGACAGACTTTCGTCTTGCCCTTGTAGACATCAGATTGCTATATCCTAGCTTAGGGGGCATAAAACCTAAGCAGCTCTATTATAGAATGATTATTGTAAAATCTCAAGATTTATTTTTTTATCATTTTTCTGGCAATTTTGACAACATTTTCTTTTGTAAAGCCAAAGTGAGCAAAATTATCCTTTGAAGGCGCACTTTGACCAAAGGAGTCCAAGCCGACAATGAAATCTTGTTCACGCTTAAATGGATACCAAGATAAACGGCTGGCCGCTTCAATAAACAAACGAGGCGCAGTACCTAAAATCTTTTCGCGTTCACTTTCCGATTGAGTCATAAATAAATCGTAACATGGCACAGACACCACCGCTACATCCCCTCCCTCACCAGCTAAGATAGAAAAAACTTCTAGGGCTAATGAAACCTCAGATCCACTGGCAATCAGTGTAAGTTGACGTTTTTTAACGGGCGAACGCAAAACATAAGCCCCTTTTTGAACCAAATTTTCGGTCATATCATGGCGGACTGTTGGCAAATTTTGCCGGCTAAGCACCAAACACGAAGGCCCCGCTAATTGCATAGCGGCCTCATAACTTTCCACCGTTTCCACCGCCCCAGCGGGTCTAAACACACGCATATTTGGCATAGCACGCAATGAAACAAGGTGTTCCACAGGTTGATGAGTCGGACCATCTTCCCCTGCTCCAATGGAATCATGTGTAAAAATAAAGAGTTCTTTTAAATTCATCAAGGCTGCCATACGCATCGCAGGCCGCATATAATCGGAAAAAGCAAAAAACGTACTGGAATAAGGTATGAAACCACCATGCGCCGCAATCCCATTTGAAATAGCCCCCATAGCGTGTTCACGGACACCATAATTGATATAATTACCTTGAAAATCTTTGCTAGAAATAGGTTTAGAAGCCCCTGTTTTTGTTAGATTACTCGCACCTAAATCAGCTGATCCACCTATCAATGAAGGACACACCTCCAACATTTTTTCAAGGACAATTTGTCCTGATTTTCGGGTAGCCATCTCGGGCTGATCTTTTAAAAATTGATTTTTCAACACGTCAAATGCCTGTGTCAAATCATGGGAAATTTCTCCATTGATACGCGCCATCAAATTAGGATTTTTCTTGGCAACTTGCAACCATTTATCGTAAGCTTTTATCCCTTTTTCTGAACATTGATGCCACATTTGATAAATATCCTCTGGCATTTCAAAGGGCGGAAGCGTCCATTTCATATTTGCCTTAAATGTGTCCATTTGGTCGCCCAGCGGTGAACCATGAACTTTGGGGGTATTGGCCACAGCTCCTGCCCCAAAACCAATAATTGTCTTGCAATCAATCAATGTTGGATATTTTGCTTTTTGTGCTTTTTTAAGTGCTTTTTCAATGGATTTATAATTGTGTCCATCACATTTTAAAACCTGCCAACCATTTGATTCAAAACGCTTTTTCATATTTGTTTTTGTGGCAATGTCGGTGTGACCATCAATCGTAATCGTGTTGTCATCCCATAAAACAATTAAGTTTTTCAAATTCAAAACGCCGGCTAAACTGATGGCTTCTTCGGAAATACCTTCCATCAAGCACCCATCCCCCACAAAACAATACGTTTTATGTTCTATCAACTCTTTCCCAAACTCAGCATTCATCATTCTTTCTGCAATCGCCATACCAACCGCACCAGCAATACCCTGCCCCAAAGGTCCTGTGGCAAAATCAATACCATCTGTTGTCAATTCAGGATGTCCAGGCGTCAAAGAACCCTGTTGACGAAAATGCTTTAATTCCTCCATCGTCATTTTGGGATAACCAGTCAAATGCAATAATGAATAAACAAGAGCAGATGCATGCCCATTAGAAAAAACAATTCTGTCACGATTAAACCAATGCGGACAATTTGGATTAAACTTTAAAAATTTAGCATATAAAACAGTCGCTATATCAGCCATCCCAAGCGCAGCACCCGGATGCCCCGATTTTGCTTTTTCTATCATGTCCGCCGCTAACACACGAGCTGCCGTCGCCATTTTTTTAAAGTCCTGTTTCATCTTTAACTCCTTGTTTTATAAATAAAAATAGATTTCTTCCAGCCGCCCGTTCTTTGATTTCAGTAAAGCCATCTGGCACAATTTCAGGGGCCTTTTTATCTGTTTCTATCACAATCAATGTCTCTTTGTCAATCCATCCAGCCTCGACCAGTTTAGGAAGAGCCATAGCCCACAATCCTTTGCCATAGGGGGCATCCATAAAAACGATACTCATCGCACGTGGGGCGAGGGGAGGATTCAACGCATCCACAGGCGTCGCAGGGGGTAATTTCATCAAATTTAAATTTTGATTTAAAACTTTCAACGCATCCTCATTATTTTCCATAAAGTAGGGACATTTCACACCGCGTGACCAAGCCTCTATCCCAATTGATCCAGATCCAGCAAAAACATCCAAAAAGCTCATCTGACCCCAGCCTTTTCCTTCCTTTAACCGCCACGATTCCAGCATATTAAATAATGTTTCTTTGGCACGATCCATCGTGGGTTGTGTCACCTCTGTGATAGGGGATACAAGCTTTTTTCCCCTTGCTATGCCTGAAATAACACGCATGGCACCTCCTTTACTTCTCCTGACTTTAAATCACCCAATTCATACGGACCATACGAAACACGGATCAATTTTGCCACTTCTAATCCAAAAAACGCCATCAAGCGTCTAATTTCTCTGTTTTTTCCTTCTGTAAGAGTCATTTGCACCCAAGTATTTGTCCCTTGCTTTTTTTCAACTAAAATTCGGGCAGGGGCATACTGTACCCCATCAATTTTAACCCCTTTGGAAAGACGTGACAACACCTCGCCCGTTAAATGACCATGCACCTTGACACGATAAGTCCTGTCTAAATGAGAAGAGGGAAGTTCCATTTTTCTTGCCCATTCTCCGTCATTAGTCAGCAACAAAAGCCCTTCTGAATTTAAATCTAATCGCCCCACAGAAATCACACGAGGCAAGGATTTAGGTAATTTTTCAAACACAGTCGGACGCCCTTGTGGATCTCGATAAGTTGTCACCAATCCCACAGTTTTATGATACAACCATACACGTGTTTTTTCTTTTATTTTGAGTGGCTTACCATCAACTAAAACAACATCTTCATCTCCAACAACACAGGCAGGTGTTTTTAAAACACCACCATTGACGCGCACACGTCCCGCCTCAATCCATCTTTCTGCTTCACGCCTGGAACAAAGACCTGCTTCGGCCATTTTTTTTGCAATTCGTTCTTTCTTTTCTGTCATAGTTATGATATTATAACAGTTATGGAAGAAAAGCAAAGAAAAAAGATTATTTTGACCGCTTTAAATGAAGCCCATAAAGCCTTTGACTTGGACGAAGTGCCTGTGGGAGCTGTTATATTTCATTCACAAACTGGTGAAATTATTGCCAAAGCACATAATTTAGTAGAAAAGAAAAAAAATCCACTTCAACATGCCGAAATGCAAGTACTTGAAAAAGCAATAAAAAAAATCAATGACAAGTTTTTAGGTGGCTATTCTATATTTATTACATTAGAGCCCTGCGTCATGTGTGCTGGCGCCATTGCTTGGGCAAGATTGGATGCTTTATACTATGGAGCTTCTGATCCCAAAACAGGAGCGATAGAGCAGGGGGCAAAAGTTTTTACCCATTCTCAAACCCATCATAAATTAAAAATTGAAAAGTGGAGCAATTTGGAATGTGGTGCCTTGATGACACAGTTTTTTAAAAGGAAACGCAAATGACAGAACAACCGATTTTATCCGTCACTGAACTATCCCTTTCTTTAAAAAGTTGTGTCGAACAAGTTTTTAATCATATCAAAGTGCGGGGCGAAGTATCAGATGTGAAACGCGCCACTTCTGGACATATCTATTTTTCGCTCAAAGATAAAGATTCTGTTTTGTCCGCCATTTGTTGGAAAGGGGCTTCTCGTCAGTGCGCTCAGCATATCCAAGAAGGCTTAGAAATTGTTGCAACGGGCAAACTCTCAACTTATCCTGGGCGCTCTAATTATCAAATGATTGTGGAAGCCGCCGAACCAGCTGGAGTAGGGGCTTTGCTGAAACTTTTAAATGAGCGCAAAGAAAAGTTGGAAAAAGAAGGATTATTTGATCCGTCTCATAAAAAGCCCATTCCCTTTTTACCAGAGGTCATTGGCGTTGTCACAAGTCCAACCGGAGCCGTCATTCGTGATATCATTCATCGTGTCACAGATCGATTTCCTCGACATATTATTGTCTGGCCTGTGGCAGTACAGGGGGAAACCTGCGCATCAGAGGTTGCCGCTGCGGTACGCGGTTTTAACGCCTTAACAGAAAATGGAAAAATACCACGTCCAGATGTTTTGATTGTAGCAAGAGGAGGGGGATCGTTGGAAGATCTTTGGGGATTCAATGAAGAATGTGTGGTCCGTGCCGTCTATGAATCTGAAATTCCAATCATCTCCGCTGTCGGTCACGAAACAGACACAACTCTCATCGATTTCGCGTCCGATTTACGGGCTCCTACCCCAACAGGTGCGGCAGAGAAAGCTGTTCCTGTTCGAATTGAAATTTATAACATATTGAATACAAAAGAAAATAACTTAAAAACAGCCCTGAATCAAACACTCATTGAATCGCGCTTAAAATTACAAACATTGGCGGGGCATTTTCCTAATTTAAACGAAATAATTCAAGGGTTTATTCAAAAAACAGATGATAAAACAGAAAGATTACAGCTAGCAATTAAAAATTATGTCACCCGATTATCTGAAAAAACAAAAACAACCTCACGTCTTCTTCAATCATATTCTTACCAAGGTGTCTTAAAGCGTGGCTTTGCCCTCATAAACAATGGTTCGAAAATCATTACAAACACTTTAGAGGCTCAAAATCAAGCGAAATTACAAGTCCGTTTTTCCGATGGAATTATTGAAACTATCCCATTGAAAAATAAAGAAAAGAAACAAAAATTACCCCCACAGGAACAATCCGATTTTTGGACATACATATCCACAAAGTAATTACGTTTATTTTTAAAAATATCCACAAAGTAATTACATCTTTTGAATATATTTTTGCTTTTTTCTTGACTTTTGATAAAAAATGTATTATAATCATACTATTCTTAGATGAAAAGCAAGCTGCGGTGTATGGAACCGCGGTATCTTTTTTTTCTTTGAATGAAAGGAGAAAAAACATGGAAGATAAAGTTCCTATGACAAAAGTGGGTTTTGTCACTTTAAATGAAGAATTAAAAAAATTAAAGTATGAGGATCGTCCTCATATTATTGCTGCTATCGAAGAAGCACGGAGTCGTGGTGATTTATCCGAAAATGCGGAATATCACTCGGCACGTGAACAACAAAGCTTTATTGAGGGTCGCATTCAAGATTTAGAAGGCGCCCTATCACACGCACAAGTCGTTGATACAAAAGAATTATCTGGAGACAAAATTTTATTTGGTGCCACCGTTGATGTATCAGATTGTGATACAGAAGCAAAAGCCACTTATCAAATTGTGGGGCAATATGAAGCAAACTTAGAAAAGGGATTGATTTCTTTTATTTCCCCCCTTGCAAAAGCTTTAATTGGCAAACAATTAGGCGATATTGTGGAAGTTAAAACTCCAAAAGGCGATAAGGCTTACGAAGTTTTAGCCGTCCGTTATCTTTAATTTTTTTTATTATGTATCCCCTCAAAAAACGAGGGGATATTTTTTTTTAGACATGACAAAGAAGACGATCAAATGAAATAAACGAAACAGGTCACTCTATGGTGGAAATGTTGGGTGTCATCCTCGCCATTATCGCGTTCTGTCCGTAGGTGGTATCGCAGGCTACACGTCCGCGATGAATAGTCACAGAGCCAATGAAATTGTGAATGCCTGTTCGCTTTTTATGTCGTCGCCAATACAAAAAATGAAAGTGGGGACATTACATATGAATCTGTATTAGGTATGCGCCCCACAGGCGTGGATGAACTCAAATACAATAACGGAACGATTACCGCTAAGATAACCGATCCCGCCATTTGTGCAGACGTGAAGAACAAGCTGGGGGATAAAGTAACAGGGGAATGTTCAGCTCTTATCGTTACGCTTGACAAATCGAAAGTGCAAACAGAACCTCTAGATGAAGAATTTAATAACTGTTTGGATTCATCTGGTAAGGCTAGCAGGGAAGGATACCCCAACGCTTTAAAAAGATACTTTGATCAACGTCACGATTGTACATGCTGCCAATGTATAACTGATTTTGGATTACCATTCGAAGACCCAGGTATTTGTGTAACATATGGTGCATGTAAATAACACATTTTCATTTGACATTTCTGCTAATTTGCCAAAAATAACGTTCGTAAGATTTTAAATGAAGCAAAGATTGATTTAAAAGTTGTTTCCGTGGAGATTTTTTTTATGTTCACTAAGGATAAAAACTTATCCAAATAAACAATCAATAATTATTATAATATATAAATTAGTTGTAGTTATACTGGGGATTGTGGGGATAAATTTTTTAAATTTTGCTTGACGAACTTTGTGTAAAAAAGACGAATCGTTATAAATGAAAGAAAATAAGATAAAAATAAGAGGAAAAAACGAATCGGTTCAAGATTTTTGTCCATTGTATTGTCAAAGTATAAAATTGTATGTTTCATAGACAAAGCAAAAAAGTTTAGACAAAGCCGTTGGTTATCCACATTATTCAAAACTTATGCTTGATTCACAGGCCGAAAAATGATATACTACTGACTATGAGAGAAATTGTTTTAGATACAGAAACAACGGGATTGGATCCAGATACAGGGGATCGAATTGTTGAGATAGGCTGCGTCGAGCTTGTAAACCATGTCCCTACAGGGAAAACCTATCATCAATACTTAAATCCCGAACGTTCTATGAGCGAGGAAGTGGTAGCTGTACACGGTTTGACGGAAGAATTTTTGTCTGACAAGCCGAAATTTGCAGAAATTGCAGATGACTTTCTGGCTTTTGTTGGTGAGGATACGCTTGTCATTCATAATGCGCCCTTTGATATGAAATTTTTGAATTTTGAATTAAAAAAAGCAAATAGACCCTTATTGAGTTATGAACACGTGTTGGATACCTTAGTCATGGCTAGGCAAAAATATCCAGGATCGCGGGTGAACCTAAATGAACTCTGTAAAAGATTTAACGTTGATGCTTCAAGGCGTACGGTTCATGGGGCATTGCTGGATAGCGAGCTTTTGGCAGATGTCTATCTTGCTATGATACTCGATAAGGAATTAAAATTTTCTCAAGTATCTGAAAAAAAAGAAAAAAAAGAAATTTTGAAAAATGTTTCACGTGAAACATTATCCCCAAGGAAGTTTGATTTGCCAATTGAAGAAGAAGAAGCGCATACAGCCTTTATGCTGAAAATAAAAAATAATTTATGGGGAATAAATCCACAAGAAGAAGCAAAAAACTAAAAAAAATATAATTATCCACACAAAAATGTTTCACGTGAAACATTTTTTTATAAAAAAAGTTCTTGAATAATTTTTTTTTATATATATAATGACAATTATTCTGATAAAAAAACAAAAAAAATAGAAAATGGTTGTCGCAAAAAAAGAACTTGAACAAAAAATTGAACCTGCAGTTCCTTTATTAAAACAATACTGGAACCTTTTATTAAAATGGCAAAAAACAGTCAATTTAATTTCTTATAAAACGATTGAAGAAGGATGGAATCGACATATTCTTGACTCTGCACAAATTTATTTTTTGCTTGAAAATCAAAATCATATCCTGATGGATGTGGGAAGCGGTGGGGGCTTGCCTGCAATCGTCATCGCCATTTTAAATACGGTATTGAAAGGGCCTTTGACATCAATAACATTAGTAGAATCAGATCTGAAAAAAAGCTTATTTTTACAAGAATGTGCGCGAGAGTTACATCTCAATATAACGATCATTCGTGAACGAATAGAAAATATACAACAATCGCCAGACGTCATCACCGCCCGTGCCTTTGCCCCATTAAATGAACTTTTAACCCTAGTTCAAAAAAATGTTTCACGTGAAACAATTTTATTGTTGCCAAAAGGAAAAACGATTGATGACGAATTAAAAAAGAGTTGTTGGAAATATGAGGTTGAAAAATTAAAAAATGTTGTTAATTCAGAAGGATGTATTCTTAAAATAAAGGGGGTAGAACATGTCTAAACCAACCATTTTTGCTGTGTCAAATCAAAAAGGCGGTGTGGGAAAAACCACAACAGTTGTTAACTTGGCTACAGCCTTGTCCGCTCTACGTAAAAAAATTTTAATTATAGATTTAGATCCTCAAGGAAATGCCACAACAAGTTTGGGACTAAAACGTCAAATGGGTGGAAAAAGCTCTTATAGTGTCTTGATGGGACGCCATAAAATTCAAGAAAGTTTGTTGGATACAGGGATTCCTTATTTATATATATTACCGGCTAGCCAAGAATTGTTGGGGGTTGATTTGGAATTAGCAACAGTTGACGGATGCCAATTCTTTTTAAAAAAGGCACTTGCTGAACTAAATGATTTTGATTATATCTTTTTGGATTGCCCACCCGCGGTTGGTATGTTGACAATGAATGCCCTTGTGTCTGCTACTGATGTCATTATCCCGATTCAGTGTGAGTATTTGGCATTAGAAGGGGTGGCAGATTTACTCAAAACAATTGAAAAAGTTAAGAAAAATTTTAATCCTGATTTAAAAATAAAAGGAATATGTTTAACGATGTATGACGCGCGATCAAACCTGTCAAAATCTGTTGTTCAAGATGTGCGTTCGTATTTTGGTTCGTTGGTTTTTGATACAATTGTACCAAGAAATGTGCGAATACCAGAAGCGCCCTCACATGGCAAGCCCGTTATGCTATATGATTTTAAAAGTGTAGGGGCACAAAGATACGTGATGTTAGCAAAAGAAGTTTTAAATCGAGAAAAGGAGGTTCAAAATGGATAAAAATTTAGGATTGGGAAAAGGACTAAGTGCCTTGATGGGGGAAGATGTTGTCGTTTTGGAACAAAATGTTGAACAAACGCCCACAGCCCTTATGGATAAAATTGTGATGGTGATGCTCAATTCTTTAGTACCAAGTCCCTTTCAGCCACGCAGAGTTTTTGATGAAAATGCTTTAAATGATTTGGTTGAATCTATTCGCGAAAAGGGGGTTTTGCAGCCGCTGTTGGTTCGTCCAAATCCTCAAAAGAAAGGCGGATATGAAATCATTGCAGGAGAGCGGCGCTTTCGTGCTTCTCAAAAAGCGGGTTTAACACAAGTTCCTGTTATTGTTAAAGATTTTGATGATAAAGCAGCCTTAGAAGTCGCTTTAATAGAAAACCTACAACGAGAAGATTTAAATGCCATTGAAGAAGCTGAGGCATATGTGAGGCTTTTAGACGAATTTAAATACACCCAAGAAGAGTTGTCTCGTGTCGTCGGAAAAAGTCGAAGCTATGTGGCAAATATGATGCGCCTTTTGGAATTACCAGAAAGTATCAAAACAATGTTAGCCGAAAAACAAATAACGGTGGGGCATGCACGTAGTTTGTTGACAGCAAAAAATCCTGAAAAACTAGCCAAAGAAATTGTGAAAAAAGGGCTGAGTGTACGTGAAACTGAAAAGTTAGTATCAGAACCTAAAGTCAAAGAAAAATTGGAAAAGCCAACAAAAGACACAGATGTTGTCGCATTGGAAGATGACCTATCAAAAATGTTAGGAGCACAAGTTTCCATCAAATGGAATGGCAAAAAAGGAAGTATGACGATCCATTACGATAGCCTTGGAAAATTGGATACAATTTTGCAAAAGTTAACGCAAACCAGCTGATTTTCTGGCAAATTGGGATAAGCTTAAAAAAGCTTGTGCAATGATTGATTCTTTTGGTAAACCCGTTGTACGGGTGCGCTGTTCCAGTTGAGATAACTTGTCTAATACAGATAAAACAGCTTTTTGTTGCCAACGAGAAGCTTGGCGAATAAGAGGGGCTTCTAAGCGAAATTGAGCTGGTTTTAAATATTTTTTGATAACTGAGGTAACGGGCGCAGAGGTGTCTGAAACAATCAGTAAAAGAAGTTCAAAATAATCCCGAACAGCTCTAAGTAGAACTGTTTCTTGTTCTCCTGAAGCTAAAAATAAATGAATATCTCGTTGAACGGATTCTGATTGACCATCCGCCAAATCAATACATAAACGTTCTAAGGATGATTGAGATCCATCTGTGATACATTCTTGAACAGCAAAAGAGGTGACTTCTTCTTCATCTCCTAAATAAAGTAATAATTTATCCAATTCTTTTTCAATAACATGTTGATTAAATGGTATTTTTTGACAAATTTCATTTAAGACATCAGGGGTTATTTTTTTATGATGTGTCACAAAAAAATGGGAAATATTTTTTTGAATATCAAGTAAAGTTGGTTGATAACAGGCCACAGCCAAAACACGTGGATTTTTCTCTGCTTCAACCCGTAATGTATTCGTTTTTGTTAAATTTCCACCTTGAATAATCAATAAAGCGTCTGTTTGCTTGTGTTCCAAAAAATGTAAAAGAGAAGCAACGGGAAAAGAAGCGTCTTCTGGAATAAATAAAAAACGTCGCTCAGATATTAAAGAGGCTGTGTTGGCTTCATCGGTTGCTAATAAAGGCGTCTTTTTCAAAGCTTCCTTAGATAAAATAAAAAAATTTTCAGTTCTCTGACCAAGTTTAAGCTCTTGTTTTAATTGAGTTAATGCAAAATCAATTTCCCCTTCATCAGTGCCATAAAAAAGAATGGCATCAAACCCTTGTTGTAATTGAGAAGATAATGCTGTGATTTGAAAAGATTTAACCTTCACTGTTGATTCCTATCTAAAAATGCACCAACATGCAACGAGATTTGTTCTGCTAAAATGGGAATAAGATTTTGCTGCGTTTTTTCTACAGAAACAACGGTGGAATAAGGATTATCAACAACAGCAGACGAACCATCAGACATGACAGAATTAGATAAAACGGCATTACCTTTTTGATCCAAAAGTTTATAAGAAGCAGTGGCATGAATACGCTGCATGGTAATAAAATCTTTATTGGAAATACCTTGATCAGATAAAGTAAATTGCGGAGAAGTCACTTTTAAATGATAGACGCAGTTTTCACGTTCAGGAAAACGTTTAGTAAGAGACTGATAGAGTAAATAACCAGATGCTTCGGGAATAGATTGAACACAAACAGATTGATATGTTTGATTGCGATACAATGGATGAAATTGACAAGCAGATAAAAATAATAAAGAAAAAAATAAAAATTTCATCAGAACACCTCTTTTTTAATCAGTATATCTTTTTTTTATCAAAAAAACAAGAAAAATGATGGATTTTAAAAGGATTTTTCGATATAATATCCATATGAAAAAACAACGTATTTTTGTCATTGGTGGACCAACAGCAAGTGGAAAATCTGCTTTTGCAATAAAGCTAGCGGAAGCGATTCATGGGACAATAGTAAATGGAGATGCAATTCAAGTTTACAAAGATTTAAGTATTTTATCGGCACGTCCCAGTATAGAAGAACAAAAAGAAATTCCTCATAAATTATTTGGTTTTGTGGATGCATGGACACATTATTCTATGGCAGAGTGGCTAAAAGATATCAAAGAAAATGTACCAAACATAGAAAATCCCATTGTTGTTGGGGGGACAGGGATGTATTTGGATGCCCTCATAAATGGGGTAAATGAGATTCCTGAAATTTCGGAGGAAGTTCGTCAAAAGGTACGAGAAATGCCGTTGGATGATGTCCGAAAAATGATGAAAGATTATCCATTTCAAGATTCTCAACGGATACGACGCGCCTTAGAAGTTTATTTGACAACAGGTAAGTCTTTGACATATTTTCATAATCAACCAAAGAAAAAAATAATTGATGCCGATTTTTGTTTAATACATATGCTGCCAGATCGAGAAAAATTGTACAAAAATTGTGAAAAGCGCTTTGAAATAATGATTCAAAAAGGAGCTATAGACGAAGTTGTTCATTTGAATGAAATAAAAGCGACGGGAGGCGTATTAAAGGCAATCGGTGTGCCAGAAATAAAATCCTATTTGAAAAATGAAATAAATAAACAAGAAATGATTGAAAAGGCAGTCATATCAACGCGTCAATACGCAAAGCGTCAAATGACATGGTTTAGGCATCATGGAACGCCAATGTATGTTATAACAGACCCTTTAGAAATAAAAATGAAAGATATTACAAAGTAATTACATTTAAAAACAAAATAAAATCAATATATTATAAAAGTAAAGAAAAAAAATATAAAAAAGTAAGTAATTACAAAGTAATTTCTTCTTGACTTTGATGAAAAAGTCTTTTAGAATAAGATGACTGGAGGGCCATAAATGACGAAAAGAAAAAGAAAAATTGCTTGGACAGGACATTATGTTTTCATAGCTTTATCTGTTTTATGGGGTATTTTCGCCATCTACGGATTTGCAACATATGGCTGGTTGGGGCGATTCCCAGATATGACACCTGCCGAAATGGTGGTGCAATTGGGGGCATTGCTGTTTCCAATCACCGTTTTTTATTTGTTGGGTAGCTATATTGATAGAAATCAACTCGCCTCAATGGAAATGGAATCGGCCAAAGCTTACTTGGAAGAATTAGTTTATCCTTCCGACTTAGGGGCCAAACGAGTACAAGAGTTAAATGCTGATTTAAAACAACAAATTCAAACATTTAGGTCATCTTTTGCCGAGGTGACAAAGCAAACCAATCAAGTGCGAGAAGATTTAAGTGATTGGATAGAGGATTTGAACAAAATTATTACGCATATGGACGAACAAACAAAAAATATGGCCTCATATGTACAACAATTGGGGTCGGCAGCAACAATGGCACAAGAACAATCTGCTGATGCAAGCCAAAACTTATTGGCCCAAGCTGAAATTTTGGTAAAGGTAACGGAAGAAACGCAAAATCGCCTTGAAAATACAACAAAACAATTAAAGACGCAAACCGAGGAAATCACACAAAATGTCCATGCTGTGGCTCAGGCAGAAAAAAACATCAGTAATACCTTGGATAAATCGGGCGAATGGGTGGGCGCCCTATCAGAAAATACGCAACGTATTGAAAAAGCAATGAAAACAACCGATGTAATGCAAGGTTTTTTAGCGGACACAGATAAAGTTCTTCTTCGTTTTAAGGAAATCGGGACAACGTTAGATATGCGCCTAAAAGCCCTAAAACAGAACAAAAAGGAAACTGTAACTGCCCTGCCAGAACTGTCGGCTGGTTTTGCTGCTAAAGAATTTACAGAGCGTATGCAGCAGATTTTGGATAAACTACAAGGATTATCTGTTGAAATGATGCCTGTTTTTGAACCCAAAAATGAGGAAGAATTGTGGGATCAATACTATGCAGGTGACAAAGCTGTTTTTATGCGTCACATAAAATCTACACTCAATCAAAATAAACGACAAAAAGTGCTTGATATGGCGTTACTTGACCCCACTTTTCAAGAAAATGTCAGTGCCTATATGAACGCATTTGAGGATTTAACAAGAGGACTTGAAAACAGCCCCTGGCTAGGGGTATTAGTTGGATCTGATCCTGGGCGTTTGTATATGCTTTTGGCAACATTGTTTAAAGGAGATAAAAATGCAAGTAAAGTTAGTTAAAATTGGTAATTCCTATGGTGTCAGATTGCCCAAAACAGTGATAGATGCTTGTGAATTTTCTTCTGATTTAGAATTGACGGTGAAAGGTAAAAGTGTTGTCTTATCGGCCGAAAAGCAACCACGTCAGGGGTGGCAGGATGCAATTCAAGATGAAATCAGTTCAAAACCACTCAGATATTTAGGAGAATGGGAATGGTAAAACGGGGAGATGTTTATTTGTGCGAATCACATGGTTCTGAAAAGCCTTGTGTGATTTTATCACCAGATGAGATGGCGGACACAATGCCGTACGTTTTAATTGCACCTATTACAACAGCAGAACGAAATCTTCCTTTTCGTTTGGGGGTGAAAATGCGGGGAAAACAGGGACAAATCGCCCCAGATATGTTGCATGCCGTTCCTAAATCAGATTTAGTCAACCGTATTGGCTCTTTGCCAGACGGATTAATGAATGAATTAAATCAAATTTTGAAAGAAATATTTTGTTATGGCTCAACGGGCAAATAAACGGTGAAAGTTGTCCCAGATTCTTGTGTGCTGACAACATCAATGTGCCCTTGATATTTACGAACAATATTTTGAACAATACCTAATCCTAGACCGCTGCCATCCACAGATGATGAATCAGAAGAATGAACACGATAAAATTTATCCCAAATACGATCCAAATATTCAGGGGGGATAGGCACCCCAACATTATGAATGGAAACGACTAAAAAGGCTGAACGAGTCGTATCTGAATAAGTATTGATGTGAATATCAGATTTTGCTTTCCCATATTTTAAAGCATTATCCACTAAATTTTGAAAGACATGATATAAATCATTTCGATCCCCATGAAACAAGGGAAGATGTGCCTGTTTATTTAAAATGATTTTTTTATGCATAGCTTTCGCACGCACATCAAAATCATCCACGACCTTTTGAATTAAATCATTCATTGAGAAAGATTTTTTTCGATTGAGAGGAACATCAACTTGAAGCCGAGATAATTGTAACATGTTTTGTACTAAATCAGTCATGCGAACAGTTTGCTCTGCAATAAGAGATAAAAACTTTTGATGAGCGGCCCTATCATTTTGAGCAGGTCCTTGTAATGTTTCCACACATCCACTGATAATAGCAAGAGGTGTTTTTAATTCATGACTTGCATTGGCAAAAAAGTCGGCTTGTTGCACCTTAAATAATTTAAAAGGCGTAATATCAAAAAAAGAAATCACCACAACAGCCCCTTCTTTGGTTGGAGCAGGCAGGTGATCTATTTTGATTTGAAAAGTTTGAATCCGATCCGTTTTGTTTTTAATATCAAATTCGGTAATGGTTTTGGAAGATTGAGCTTGAGTAATAACACTTTTAATTGTTCCTAATAAAATAGAATCATTAAAAATTGTCCGGATTTTTTTACCGAGAACTTTTTCCTTAAACAAATCTTTCGCGCTGAAATTCGCAAAAACAATTTTTTGATTTTCATCAATCATCAACATGGGATTGGGTAAATTTTCCAAAACACTGCCTGCGGAAGCAAATTGATTAGACCATAAATTTTTAACATTTAAAAAAGTTTTGGTCAGGCGTGTTGAAGAAAAAATGCCCCAGTGGAGTTTAGGCAATTCTGGTTCAAAACCTTGTGCCAATTTTTTGAGGTAATTCATAAAATCATCAAGATCTTTAAAAACATAAAAAACGATGATGCCGCTAATACCCCAAAAAGCCAATAAGGCAACTCCGGCAGAAATCCAAGATAGCTGATTTGCAGCCCTCAAACACAACAAAATAATGACGGCAGGAATGTTGATAATCAAAACCCGAGCCACCGTTTTTAAAACACGAAGAAGGATATTTAATACTTTATTTTTTTTCATAAATTTAGTATACTAGAATTAAAAGAAAAAAGAAAGGATAAAAATGGCAACCAAGAAAACATCACCGATGCTGATTCAGTATTTTGAGATCAAAAAAGAATATCCTGATTGCCTTTTATTTTTCCGTTTGGGTGACTTTTATGAACTGTTCTTTGATGATGCAAAAGTGGCATCCAGAGCTCTTGATTTGGTGTTGACACATCGGGGAGAATATGAAGGGAAAGAAGTCCCCATGTGTGGTATCCCATTTCATGCATATGAAAATTATTTAGTGCGTTTGATTAAAGCTGGATTTAAAGTGGCAATCTGTGAGCAAATGGAAACCCCCGAAGAAGCAAAAAAACGGGGATCTACTGCAGTGATGAAACGAGAAGTGATTCGTGTGGTGACGGCAGGAACTTTAACAGAGGATGCCCTGCTAAACGCCAAAACGCATAATTATTTGGTGGCCTTAGCGCCAATGGCGACGGGGTGTGGTATCGCTTGGGTAGATATTTCAACAGGTGATTTTTATGTAGAGGAAGCTAGCTTTGCACACGTCCCTTCTGTACTCAGCCGGTTAGAGGCATCGGAATTGCTAGTTCCTGAAGATATTGAAAAATACCCCTTGTCATTAGATGAGTCCTTTGGATTGCAAACAGTACGTCCAAAAGATGAATTTTCTGCACTAAATCAGATGCAATTCATTACAAAATATCCGACTTTTTCCAAGTCAGAACAAATTGCTGCTGGTGTGGTGATGAATTATTTGAAAGAAACACAGTTAAAAGGAATGCCAGCCCTATCAGAGCCGCAACAATTTGTGGAAAAAAAATATATGAGTATTGATGGAGCAACCCGTCGCAGTTTAGAGCTTACCTCAACACTTTCGGATGAACGAGGGGCAAAAAGTTTGCTGGATACGATTGATCGAACAATGACGGGGGCTGGCGCACGCTTATTGGCTTCTTATTTATCTTCTCCGTTGATTCAGATTGATGAAATCAATGCTAGATTGAATAAAATTGCCTATTTTGTGGAAAACCCCATTGTAAAAGATAAAATACGCCTCATCTTAAAAGAAGTATCAGATGTAGAAAGATGTTTCAGCCGTTTGGCATCCAATCGAGGGGGGCCACGAGATATGTTGGCTGTGGCCATCAGCTTGGATAAGACCCCAAGTATACGGAACGCAATGACCGGCGAGTTGCCTGAGGCATTGCAAGATACAGAGACCCGTTTGGGAACACATAGTGAATTATGTGATAAAATTAAAAGATTTATTCGTGAGGATGCACCCTTGTTTGCACGTGATGGCGGATTTATAAAAGCGGGAGCTAGTGCTACATTGGATGAATTTGAAAAAATGCGTGCAGGATCTAAAAAGTTCTTGATGGATTTACAGTATAAATACGTGCGAGCCACAGGTGTTCAAAATTTAAAAGTATCTTTCAATAATCTTGTGGGATATTATGTCGAAGTGCCAGCAAAACAAGCAGATGTGTTATTTAATAATACTGATTTTATTCACCGTCAAACAATGACAAATGTAGTGCGCTTCACAACGGTTGAGTTGTCTGAGGAAGCAGACAAAATCTTACATGCAGAAGATAGAAAGTTGGCTGTTGAATTGGAATTGTACGAACAACTGCGTCAAGAAATTTTGTCATCGGGTGAGGCTATTTTATTAGCAGCAGAAGCATTGGCCGAGTTGGATGTAGCAACGGCGCTTGCAGATTTAGCTTTGGAAAATCATTGGACACGCCCTGTGTTAAATGAAGGAATGGATTTAAACATTATTGGGGGGCGTCATCCCGTTGTAGAAGCGGCTTTGAAAAAAGAAAATAGGACATTTATTCCGAATGATTGTACAATGTCTGAGAAAGATAATTTATGGCTTTTGACGGGGCCAAATATGGCTGGTAAAAGCACATATTTACGTCAAAATGCATTGATTGCTATTTTGGCACAGATGGGATCGTATGTGCCAGCAGAATCGGCAGAAATGGGGGTCGTTGATAAAGTTTTTTCACGTGTTGGTGCAAGTGATGATTTGGCACGTGGACGATCCACATTCATGGTTGAAATGGTGGAAGTAGCGACTATTTTGAATAATGCCACAGCACACTCATTAGTCATTCTAGATGAAGTAGGCCGAGGGACGGCCACTTATGATGGCTTGTCAATTGCATGGGCTGTGGTCGAGTATTTGCATGATAAAGTAAAAGCGCGTGCCTTGTTTGCAACCCATTACCACGAATTGACAGGTTTGACAGGACGATTAAAAAATCTGTCTTTGCACACCATGAAAACAAAAGAATGGCAAGGAGATGTTGTATTTTTACACGAAGTAACAGAAGGGGCTGTGGCGCGCTCATATGGTATTCATGTGGCCAAATTGGCGGGCTTGCCTGTTGAAGTGGTCGAACGAGCTGAAACAATTTTGGGTGAATTGGAAGAAAAAAAGAAAACACAAAAACCACTTTTTGACGATTTACCCTTGTTTTCTGCCGCCACAACACCTACATATCAACATATGACAGAATCAAAAGCATTAAAACACTTAAAAGAATTAGATGTGGACGCCCTATCCCCACGAGAGGCGTTGTCTGTGTTGTATAATTTAAAGAAGGAGACAGAAGAATGAGTCTTTTAGGCATGATGATAGGCTTTTTCATTTTTTGTGTGGTATTGATTTCAATCCTATGGGTAGGTATCTATGTTGTCTTGCCTGTGGTACTGTTTTTCGTGCTTGTATCGGCAATAATTTCTTTAATCAGCCAATTTGTGCCAGAAAAAAAAGAAAAACCACATAAAACACATCATCAAAAAAATGAAAAAAATCAAATTATTGACGTTGAATATGAAGAAATAAAATAAGATATATTACATTTTTTTGACAATTTTGTTGCATTTTTATGAACACAAGAGTATAATGCCTTTTGTAAACTTTTTAACAAAAGGATAAAAAAATGAAAAAACTAACAAAAATA
>DFKH01000077.1 GCA_002373815.1 Alphaproteobacteria bacterium UBA3650 | reverse complement strand
TGGCCTAACCGAAGCGATGAACGCAAGTGGTGATCTTTTTGGCCTAAGGCGAGTCGAAGAGGCTATTTGTGGGGCCGGTGGAATGAATGCTGATGACAAAAATCGCGAGTTACCTGCGTTTGCGGGACCGCAGCAATTGCTGGATACCATGTCGCAAGCCGTTTCCAAATTTGTGAATGGCGCGGAACAGAGTGACGACCTCACCATGCTTGTGATAAAGTATAAAGGGTAGGGTGGGGCGTTTTTTTATGAACGGGATTATAAATTTAATCGTGAAATATATTTGTGAATACCGTCTTCTAATGTTGTAAAATCATTTGGATTTAAACCCAGAATTTCATGCATATGTTTGGGTGTCCCTAAAAATTGCTGAACATCATAGCTTCGAGCATTTCTTATTGAAACAGAAAAATTCATATTTCCTTTTCTAAGAATGTCTATAATGTCTGTAATTTTATTCAGCCTTCCGGGTAAAATGTGTATAGTTTCTTTTTTCATTTTCCCAGAGCTTAACTGTTCCATACATTTAATGATGGATTTAATGGTGTCGTCGATGAACGTAAAATCAATGAGCTGGGAACCGCCTTCTAAAAAAAGTTCCCCACCTTGAATGGCTGTCTTCACGAATTTGGGAATCACACGCTTGGGAAGGTCGTATGTGTTTCCGTAAACGTTGGAAAATCGTAGAATGCAGTAGTTTTCGATAGTGCTTTTTACGATACGTTCACCTTCTAACTTGTAAAAACCATAAATATTGAGGGGGAGCAGTTCTGCATCTTCGGCTACAGGAAAAACCTTTTGTTCGCCATAGACTTCTCGGCTACTCGAAAAGATAAGCCATGTTTTTTTATTTTCGGAAGCTGCTGTTGCAATGTATTGAGTTCCTTTGTAATTTGTGTCAATACAGTTCTTCTTGTTGTTTTCTGCGTCTTCTACACGACTTACTGCAGCGAGGTGAATAATCCCGTCAAATTGATTTTCTCGGATATAGGACTGGATAGAATCCTTATCTCGAATGTCTATTTTTTCATAATGAACATGTTCCTTTAGATGCTTTGCATCTGAAGGTAGGTCTTTTATGTCAATGCCGTAAAGCATAGCTCCGCATTTCTGTGCAATGAGTGTTTCTAAAAGCGTTCGTCCGATAAAGCCGAGCGCGCCTGTTACCAAAATTTTTTTATTGCTTAAATACATAGAGTCGTATTCCCGTTTTCATCAATTACTTTCTTGCTCCAGTCAAATCCCGTTACGAGGGCGAAACCATTGTAAAAAGGTTCAATGTTCAAGTAACGTTCTGAGTAGAGTTCGTTTCCGTGTGTGTCGGAGTGGAACCAGCCTTTTTCATCGCGGGCTGGTGCGATGTTCTTATGAAAGACGCCTAAATCCAGGAATCCCTTGCCGTTTAAAAACTGACCATTAGCTTCGATATGGCGCCAAAGACCGTCTGCGCATTTTACGCAAGCGATGCCATCCTTGAAGTCTCCGGCATAAACGAAATTTTCATTATACAGGCGTTTGCCATTTGGAGCGATATGGAAGTAAAAACCGCTTTTGTCACGAACGGTGCAGATGTTTTCCTGGAAATTTCCGCACCAAGCATACTTTTCGTTGTATGCAGGTTTTCCATCCGCATTGATGTGGAAACAGCCTTCTTTGGCGTTGACTGAGGCAAGTCCGCAATAAAATCCAAAAGTACGTTCATAACGTTCTGGATATAAGGCGGAACCTGTGGCTGTAATATGATACCATCCCGATTCGTCTTCTACGGGAGCGAGCCCCGGTTCATGGAATTTCAAAATCGACTTGAATTTTTTGAATACAGGAGACCCATGAAAATAGAATTGTTTTTCTTCTTGGTTATCTTTGATTTCTTTCCAGTTCATTTTAATGCCTTTTAAAAATCGATGATGATTCCATCCAAAAATTGGATCCAGTTCTCTTTCGAGTAAGTATGAATTTTGTTTGCATATGCAAAGTGGGCGATAAGAGCATCGTGAGTCACGAAAAGAGTGATCCCGTTTTGGGTGGTCTTATTGTTGATCCATTGCATAGCGTTTGTTTTAAGTGATTCAACCGATGCTATTCCGGGAATCTCCTCGCCTTGAGAAAAGTGCTCGAAGACACCGCTACATCCGTAGTCGAGATATGCTTTTCCAGCAATATTGGCGTTGGCGATGTGGAAACCTGGAGTACCGAGTTGAGCTTCTTGGGTAATTTGGATGTCTTGCTGTTTTTCAGTAAGCCCTTCTTTTATGAATTTGGCTGTTTGAACACAGCGACCTATAGGGCTGCAGAAAATATGGGCAATTTTGAGATCGGCAATCTTTTTACCGAAAGAAATTGCTTCTTTGATGCCATTGAGGGATAAAAGAACTTCAGTTCCGAAAGAACCTGTTGGAATTTCACCGCGTTCGCCGTGCCTTAATAATACAGCTATTCTTTTAGAGTTGATGTTATCAATATTGTGCAGCTTTTCAATGAGACTGGTCATTAAATACCTCCTGTACGCTTGCAACGCATGTTGCATTTTTTGCAATTTTCGCTACTGCCCCAGTTGTCAATGAAGTTGCGATAATGATCGCCGTTCCACATGGATAATGGCGACAAGTCCTTGACGTTCCCAAAGTCACCAAATTCCTTGCGGACTTCGGAAGGACAGCAACAGATTTGGTAGGATCCGTCGTATTCAATCCAGAGTTCTTTACCAAGAAATTGGCAGTATGTATCATCGCTATCCAAGGCGGGCTTGTCCAAATCAATAGGTTCGAAATTCACAAGCTTGATTTTACCTGCTGCAATCTTATGGCATTCTTCGCAAGCCTGATTCCAGAGGGCGGCGTTCTCTGGGGTTCTGAGCATTTCGCAGTCCAAAGCCTCCGATGTTTTCCAGAGATGGTGACCTTTTACGCGATTGACACCATGCTCAATAGCCCAAGTAATGATGTTCTTGAGCTCATTCAGGTTAGACTTCATGAATGTGCATTGCAATGTTACTGTTGCCGTAGAACCAGCTTCATCTCTCATCTGGATGAAACGTTCTATGTTGTGGAGCTGCTTTTTAGTGCTTGCTCCGCACATAATGCTTTCGTTGATTTCAGGATTGATTCCATTTAAGCTGAATTTGACATCCGAAATAATATGAACCAATTTGGGACCCCAATATTCAACGCCCTTTACCGGGAATGTACCATTTGTCGTCAAGTTCATCTTGATTTTGTGGACATTACATAGGTCAACGAGTTTTTCAAAATGAGAGTAAAGCAACGGTTCACCCATTGTCGAAGGAATGATTTCCTTTAATCCGTGGTGTACCAATCTTTCAATCGTATTGCTTACAACGCCGAAGTCCATTTCGGGTCTGTGGTTTTCTTTTAAACGATGGCGATTGGCTTCTGAAAAAGTATCGCACATCTTGCAATGTAGATTGCACTTGTCCGGATTCGTGATGAATGTAATGCGCTGAGGGCTTGGCTTGTGCGGGTATACGATTTCTTTTCGCGTTAGTTCTTCGTACTTGCTCATGCAAATGTCGGCATCTTCTTTTATTGAAACGACTTTTTCGATAGGTGCGGACAGGGCAAGAAGACTGTCGGGGTGATTGACGATATCCTGCATTTTTTCACGAAGGTTTTTTGAGTCGCCGAGTTTAAATGTAAATCCATCAACGCCATCGTGAACGAGTTCGGCCATGCCGCCTCTGTCGCTGACTAAAACGGGGAGCTCTACGCTTTGGGCTTCCTGGATGACGAGCGGGGCATTTTCCAGCCAAATGGATGGGCAGACTAGGATGTCGAAGGAATCCAGAACTTTTTGCAGGTCGTTGTTGTGGTAAGGTCCTTTGAACATAATTCGATCGCTAGAATACAGCTCTTTTAGCTTCTTTCCGTATTCATTTTCGTAATCGCCGTAAATGACAAGCTGTGCATTTCCTTGGATTTTTTCAAAAGCTTCGCAAAGCAGGTGAACACCTTTGGTGTGTATAATTCGGCCGGTAAAACCAAAGGTGATTTTGTCGTGTAACTTTTTTGGGTGCTTTTTTAATTGCGATACATTAAAACCATATTTGGAATAGATGATTTTGTTGCGTTCTACACCCATGTCCAGGAAAAAATTTTCCAAAGTATGTGAGGGGGAGAAGAATACGTCGACACACTCTAATGATTGACGGATGTGTTCGTTTCGTTCTGCAATTAGATTGCTATCAAAGGATTCATTTTTGTAGTGGAATGCTGCGCAACGAGTGCATTGATCAATGTTTGGAAGCGGACAAATCGTGGATGTTTGCGGATGAATCAGCTGACCTCTGTGGCAGAACATCCAGAAGTCGTGAATAGTGAAAAGAACGGGTAGGCCGAATTCTCTTTTGGCAATGATAGGAATTTGCGTAGAGAGATGGGACAGGTGGCCGATGTGAACAATATCGGGTTTGACAATTCGTACGTAATCGCGGAATGCATCGTCAATGACTGGATTGAGGTACTTGTCGTAGAATGTTGCGTTTGTGGGCTCGTAGTTGTTGATTCTACGGATGTTTACACCCTCTTCGCATGAATCTGTGAATTTGTACAACGGAATTTTCTTGTCTTCAATTCTGTGAAAAACAAAGACTTCGTTTGATTTTGCGAGTTCTCGGGCGAGATTGTATGTATAAACTTCGGAACCGGCCATGTAATATGGGGGATAACCATGAATGACGAGTAAAATTTTCATATTAGATCCTTTTGCCATTTTTTTGACATTTATAGAAATTTTGAGAGAAATTGTGAGTGATTGGAGTGTGTGCGGTTAGGCGAGAATTACTCCGGTTTGGATGAGATATTCACGGATGTAGTGGTTGTATTCTCTCTGGAACATTTCAAAAGCGTAGTTGTTGCTAGGGGTACTTGAAATCACTATCGTTTTGAAGCCTCCTTTGACATTGTGCTTTAGTGAAGGGTGATTCTTTCCTTGTACACGTACCCAGCGCTTTGTGTTTATGAGCTTGTTGCAGAAGTCGTTGATGCGTTTGTCTTTGGAAATGCGTTCCATAAATAAAAGCCTTTTTTTTGATACCGCAATTGCGATGGTTTGACTATGCCAAGCGGGAGTTTCCCGCTGACGTTTACAGATGTAGAAACCTTCAAAGGGACAAAAGGGGACAAAAGCGGATTGTCCGTTTTGGAGGTAATGGGGATTTCTTGGCGGTTGAAACGGTGACAAATGGTCGCTGGCTATAACACCCAAAACACCTATTGATTAAGTAGGTGCCGACTAAAAATATCAGTGGATAGCTGTCATAGAAACCTCCCTCTCAACGTCCAGCAAACCGTTAAGAGCGCAATCGATTTCTACTGGATTAGGGTATCAGTACTATGACGCTTACAATATAGACTTTCCTTCAAAGAAAGTCAAGAGAAAAAATAAAAAAATGGCAGATTTTGGAGTCTACCATTTTTGTGCGTTGTATTTGCGTTATGATACTTTGTTCGATGAGCTTTTTATTTGCGACATTTCAAAAGTAACTTTTAAAAGATACAAGAAGAAACGGTTCTCATAAAGATCTAATAGAGTTTTTTCAGATTCAAAACCTTCACAATCTCTTTGATAATGGCCTGTAATTCCGAATATGAAATTCAGGTATTTTTGAAGGTCCTCTAGCAAAGGATTTTCGTATTTTTCTGAATCGAAATAGTCTTTAAAGCCGACCTTTCCCTTGCGTCTGTCCCCAAAGAAATCGTCTTTGCTGAAAGGCATTTCGCCGTTAGCATTAAGCAATGGCTTTCCATTTAATTTTGTTCGTATATTTTCTAACGAGGTTAAATGGCAAATGGTTCGCTGCAATAGCGATTTTGTGATTTCTAACAGATGAATATTATGAGTAGGACTATTTTCAAATACTTCAATACTTTTTAAATCGATTTCTTTTTTTGTCATGGTCAACTTTTCTTTAGCGTTTTCAGACAACTCCTTTGATAAGGTTATTAAATCGCCATCTGTGAAGTTTGAACTTATAAGTGAATCAATGTCAACCAAGAATTGGATAAAGTCAATTTTGTACTTAGGACTATAGGGGTAGAAATACTCGTTTTTTAATATCTTGTAATCAATGAATTTAAGGTAATTCTTCATTTCAGAAACATTTTTTTCCATAGCGATTTCATGAATGTCGCTCTGATACCATTTATAATGCCAAGATTCGTCTTCGTCCCTTGATGAGGAAAAATCGTAATTTTCGTGTAGGCCAAATTCATGTCTGACACTATAGATGTCTTTGAATAGAATGTGGTTATGCATTTGTTTCGTAATTTCTTGGATGTATTTTTCATACAGGTCGTAATCCCCATGTTGGGCAAGAGAGTCCAATTCCTCGAGGTTCACGACTTTTGATATATTTTCTTGGAAGTAATCTAGATGATTGAGCGATTCCTTCGCCGATTTCATATCCCGTATGATGATTTTCCATTCAAAGAATGATTCCCAGCTTTCAATTTCATAATATTTTTTCCAATGGTAATTTTTTTCTTCATTTGTCGGCTTGTCTGAAGGAAGGTTGTCCCAATAAATGGTGGAAAAAATATCCTTAAGGAAATCTAATGAGGTGATGATTTCTCTGTATTTTTCAGTATTCCATTTGTCGTTGATGAAATCTATAAATGAGATTTGTTTGTCCTTTAGAATTGCAAGACAATCTGGAATAGCCTTAAGTTGAGGCTTGTATTCGTAGATGTTACTCATTTTTTCATAGATGGCATCGAAAATAGGGTCTTTGGACTTGGTGTTTCTGAGAAGGGGGTTGAAAGGATTGATGAAATCATCTTTCTTTTTTTTGGAAATCTTTTGAATATATGAGGATTCTGAATTTATGATATAGTTGAATATCTCTTGCAATAAATTGTTTAGATTCTTTTGCGTGCCGTCAATAGAGAAGGCTCCTCTATGAGGAAATTTGAAACTATCGTATTTTTTTTCAATAGAAAACAAAATTGACTCATTTTCAATTCGGTCCTTTATATCGTATAAAATTCCAAGCAAATCATTGAAATTGCGCAATTCCAATAACTTTTCGGTGGAAGTGAATGGAGCGTAGTGGACGTGCATGTTCCTTGTTGGCTTTATATAAAGGGTTGAAAGTAATGTGCGGTACAATTGACGATAGGGCTTGCTGTTTTTTTCCATTGTCACGCAAGACGTGTCTGTTTCGGAGAAAACTTTACATTTAAGATTACGCGAACAGCCGTCTTTGCTATTGTTCAAATTTTTTTGAGTGACATCTTTTATATCAAAACCGCAATCAATTGATTGCATTGTGGCAAATTCATTTCTGTAGATTGATTGTTGGGACTCTTTAATACTGTTCCATGAGGTTATTTTTTCGCTATGGTATCCTAAAGTGCGGTTGCGCAATTCATCAAGGTGGTTGACTTGCTGAATAATTCCGTTTTCTGAATTTATTGTAGTGAAGGTAATGATATTGTAAATAAGGTTGATTGCACTTTCTGTCTTTGCAAAACCTTTGCTGTTTGTCATTCCATCAAACAAATGAAAATCAACCGTTTTCTTTATTATTGGTAGATCGTTGTTGCTGAGTAGCTCGTTTAGCAGTTCAAGCTGCGTCTTTGGTTCATACCAAATTGAATGAGTTGCCGATAACGCTTCCTTAAATTTTTCTACTAATTTTTTATTCTTATCAGGTGAATAAATTAGCCTTCCTAGTTTTGGTACGTTGGTAAGATCCAGCAGGGCGAAGAAAACTAGGTACTGCAATATTGAGGCCTGATTGGGACGTTCATTTTCCAATGGCATGGAAACGAAGTCGTTGTTGACAAATTTTTTATACTCGCTTGCTTTTATGTGTGTATGCTTACGATCGTCATCCTGATAGGCTTCGGGCTTGTTGGCATTCTCTAAAAACAGCGATTTGAATTCGTTGTATTTTGCAAAGCAGATTGACCAGTAAATAAAGAAGGCTATTGAAGGAAATCTTTTGATGGCGGACTGTGGTATGGCTAGAGCTGTTCGCAAGTATGTTATTACTTGTTCTCGAGATTCCGTTTCTGAGCCGTGATCCCATATACTTTTTCCAAAACATCTTTTTATCAATGAGATAATGCTTTTTTCTTGCTGGACGAAGGCTTGGCGAGGACTTTCATTTTCTTTGTCGCTAAAGGGAGAATAATGGACTTTTGCTGTCTTAATGGCGTTGTCTATTTTTAGAACGGCTATGATATCATCGAGATTCCAAAAGAAAGAACTAGATTTTTCTGAACCACAAATTTGATTCCAAGGTGTATTCTTTTCTACGATCAGTTTGAGATTGTCTGGAGAACGGTCGGTTTTGTTCTTGTACTCAATTATTTTTTCAAGAAAAAAGCCGTTAGCATTCTTATAAATAAGGTTTGTGTTGGAATTATAGGCGCAGAATAACGAGACTCTATATAGGTCCCTTCTGATTATAGGTGATTGTTCGTATTTAAAGAATTTGGTACAGTATGAAAATAATAGATAGGAAAAATTTTCATCTGAACACTTGAGTTCTTTGACAAAACTTTTTAGAATACTGCATTTTTTCTTGTGCCAAGGATCGTTATACGTGTCATAGAGGGAGATGAAATAGCTTATTTTTTCATCGTCATAGAGCTCTTTATATTCCTGTGTAAGCATTTCGATGCATTGTATCAACTTGTTTTTTACTGCGGTTGTCTTTTTCTTAAAAATTTCTATGCCGCAAAGTTTAGATATGTAGAACTGGTAATAGATTGCACACAATGCTGCAAAGAAAATTGAGAATTCATCGCAATTGTATTTTGCGTTGTTTCTATCTAATTGGGGTATGTCGTGACCAGTTAGAAAATCGCACTCTAAATTCAATCTTTTACGGTCAATACTTGGATGTACATTTGCAACATCAGAAATGTTGTGATAAAAAATTCTTTCGATATTTGTATCAATTGAAATTGTATTTGCTGAATCCTTTGAATCATTGCTGAAGAGGGCTTCGAAAGCCTCGTCTTTGTTGACTTTGTTTTGCTTTTTGTTCATAATATTTTTCTCAAAAAAGTGGAACCTTAATTAACCATAGACTTACACTCGTAAATCTATCCTTTTTGTCTGGGGAGCGTTGAATAAACACAAAAAACTACACCACAATCGTGATATAGCTCCGTAAAGGCTTTGCCTGAAATATTGTCCATTCTAAACTCCTTGTCAAAAAAAAGCGCATATACGACTTAGAGTTTCAAAGAATGTGCCTTGAATATATAAACAAAAAGCAAACCTGTCAAGTATTCTTTCAAAATAAGCCTTTTCTTATCACTTAATCAAAAATACAGCATACAGCGGAACAGATTTGATTCCGTTCTCAATGCCGAAATTCTTTGCGGAAATTCGGATGCTGTAGGGCGACTCGTATTTTGAAACGAAACTTTTGAGACTCTGCGATTTGTTGTGCGTTGAAGACT
>DFKH01000073.1 GCA_002373815.1 Alphaproteobacteria bacterium UBA3650 | reverse complement strand
CTAAGACTGCTTCTGGTGGTTCATTTTCTGGTGCAGATGTTACCTTCACGGCATATGTTAACCCCACGGGTTGCCAGGCTCTTACCCCGACATTTGGAAATATCGGCAAGTAAGGTTTAACAATATAAAATTATAGGAGTCCTCCTTAAAAAAGGAGGACTTTTTTATTTTAAAAACATGCATTTTTTTGTATCAAATAGTCTTTTAAAATGGACCATAATAGTTTCCTTTTGTATAAACATACTGTTTATTGTACTATTTGCTTTTTTAGGAGTCTTCCGTTATGGAGCTCTTGACGATTATTTTATGTCTACCGTTTTGACGGGGGCGTATGGTTCTGATTTTGATCCACATTTGGTTTTTGTCAATGGTGTATTGGCCTATTGCTTGATGCCGTTTTATTATATATTCCCGAATGTTGGTTGGTTCTATATTTTTGAGATGATGTCCATTTTTGGAGCGTTCACTCTGTTTTCTTGTTGCTTGATTCGACAATTGGGATTACGTTTGGGCATTCCTTTGACGGTGTTGCTGTGTTCTGTGGCTATTGAATTTTATGCATCAGTTTCTTTTACTATTTGCGCTCCGTTACTTGCGGCGAGTGGATCTGTTCTATTTCTAAAAGGAAGTATTCGGAAAAAATCGTTGTGGTTGTTTGCTGGCTGTATTTTTTTGGTCTTCGGAGCAATGTTGCGATTCCAAATGTTCTTGTTGGTAATTCCTTTTTTGGGTGCTTTACTTTTGTGGGTTCATTTCCCGTTTAAGATTGTACCGAAAAAATCGTTAATAGCACTCATTTTATGTGGGCTTACTATTTATGGTGTAAATACATTTGATGATAATTTGTACAAAGATTCAGAGTATAAATATTATAAGGAATATCAATATAGACGCGCCTTTTTTGGCGATGGGGCTCATTTTGATAAAGAGGCTATATCTGACGAACTTGAAGAACGGGGCATGACTCCGCTTGATTTTCAATTATTGTGTGCTTGGAATTTTTATGACACACACGTTTTTAATAGGGATAGTTTAGATACTATTATCAAAATAGCGAATAGGAACGTTTATGTCGAAAATAAGCAGCGGTTACCTGCAGCTGTTGCTATGGGAATTTCCAACGCTTTTACGCGGAATATGGCTTGGTGTTGGTGCTTTGTATGTGTGTTAATTCTTTTGTTTACGGAGAAAAAATCTAGGTTGTATCCTTGGGTTTCACTCGCATTGGTTGTTGCTTCGTATGTGTATTTGCTACAGTTGAACCGTTTGGTTTCTCATGTTGAAATGGGAATCTGGCTTTATGCTGCTGTAATGGGAATCCCGCTTTTGCAAAGGGGTGATGCTGTTGCGGGTGTTCTGGGTAAAATTGCTAGTCGGTTGCCAATAATTGTATCGTTATTTGCATTGGTGTTTTTGGCGGGAACGATCCTTTCGTTGCCTAAAGAGAATAGAAATCGCGCTATCTTTGCCGTGCCTGAAATGTCTAGTGATTGGCGAAACTTTTTAGAATATGCCAATAAAAATATAGACAACATTTATTTACTTTCTTTTTATCAGTACAAAGATCTTGGTTTTGTAAAGGACCCTCCGTATAAGGCCGCAAAAGCCGGAAGTTGGCAAAATATAATCCCGATAGGATATTGGAATATCCACTTGCCTGGGATGAAACGCGAGCTGGAAAAACGGGGTGTAGAAAATCCGTTACGCGATATTGTCAATAGCAATGTTTATACAATCGAAACAGGAAACAATCCCAGCTATCAGTTGTTCTACAAAATCCATTATCATAAGAATTTAAAAGTGGATACGGTGCAAGCGTTTGGTAATTTGATGGTGTTGAAATATCGCGAAGAGGTAACTGATGAGAATATCACAGAAGATTAATTTGGCGATATTTCTTGCGTTTATTGTGCTTGTTGTTCCGCTTTCTTATGTTTTGGGTTCTGATTTTATGGGAAAACAGGAAAAACCTTGGCACATGCAGGGCGCTGTTCACGAGGACTCTCTTTCGCAGAAATATCTCCATAGATACAAAATTTTAGATAAAGTTCCTGTTATGTTGCAGATGGAAAACCGCAAGGAAAAACATGTTTTGATCTTGATTGATGCTTGGGGTGTCCCGTTCGATGAAGAAAAATTAGAGGAAGAGTTTTTGATATTTAAGGATGTTTCACACGAGTTTGCCATTCATAAAAGGCTGAAAAATGTGACAAAACATGCGGAACTAGTGGAATTTCGTTCGGATTCTACAGAATCTATTTTTATTATAGATAAACTCAGTAGTTTGGATTCGTTACTGATGAATTCGGACTGTAAAACGATTGCTTTGACAACGCATGATTCAAAAGATGGTTCGGAGGAAAATTTACGCAAGGTTTTAAACGAAATTGTCGGATTAATAAAGAAATTTCCTGAAGTCCAATTCATAGTGCAAGGGGCTCATCGACCGATTCTTGGGACTCCCGAAACTCGCCGGGAATATTATGCCCATTGGGTACCGGTGGTGATAGGAAATTGATTGCACTATAAAATTTTGCGTGAGCTCCGTTTAATATCTCCTTTCTTTTTTTACCTATAGAAAGGATTCTTGACGTGGTATAGTCCTTTTTATATATTCAGAGTATGATGACTTACACCCTGATAAATAAGGAAATCCCCCTCTGCAACTTCATTATTGAGGGAACGGGGGAACTTGAACTTTGCAAGATTGTAAAGGCTTTTTCGTCGTTGCCGTTTTGGTGCGAAAATATTGATTCATGGGTAGCCGAACGAAATGCTGCTAAACATCGAGCTCATGTGAATCGAATCCTAGAACAGTGTGGTGGAAAAACGAAGAGCGGCTTTATAGCGCTGACGCATTGTCTTTCGTTGACGGATACGCTTTGGGTGAAACGCGAATGTGAAAATGTGACTTGGAAAGATGTAAACCTGTATGAGAATAAATTTGATGAAGTTATCTCGAAACTTTCATTCGATGGAAATGGTTTGTTTGGAATACAGATGTCGACTACATCTCCTGA
>DFKH01000001.1 GCA_002373815.1 Alphaproteobacteria bacterium UBA3650 | reverse complement strand
TTTTGAATTTATGGCGCGCCCAGAAGGATTGATTTCGCGTTGCTACATTCCCCTTGCAAAATTCGCCGTTGGCGAACCGGCGTTATTCCGACTTTTTGCTGCGGGTCGAACCCTCTGGTCGGGTTCTCGTCCTGTTGGGCGATAAATTAAAAACCGGCAAAAAGCCGGTTTTGAATTTATGGCGCACTACCATTTCAAAAAATCTGAACACTTTGTGTGATGAAATTATCAAAATGGCAGAATATATAACGGTTTCTGGGATTCTGAAAACCCCGCAAGAAACAGATGAACCCGAACAAGAAAACGCAGAAATCTTATATATTAAAGCAACTACACATTAGAACAATATTCTCACTTTAAAAAAAGCATGCTTTCTTCACGTGGTTGTTTTTTAACGTGATATCTACGACGGGGGGGATAATATTTCTAAACTGTTAATTTTTTATAAAGTTACTAGCACAGCATTTATACTTATAAATAAATTAATTTGATTATCTAAATCGTTGCGTTCTTTTAACCCATGAAACATATTGTTACGTATTCTATAAATTGCAAACAATCCCCCATAAATACTCTCTTTTCCGTCACTGTTTATAAAATGCATAATTGCATCTGCATATTTTGTTCCATCACCCAAAGACAATTTTGTTTCCACATATTGTTGAATTGTACAATCTAATAAACATGCTCTATTTTTCATAACTTTTGCGAATTGTTGCCATTGTGGGGTTGTTTTATATCGTTGACCGATATTTATTAATTTTTGGTTTGTGCATCTTGTGTTGCATTTGTTTTTTTCAAAAATATTCCAGAGTATAACAAATTTACCTATTTCTAGAACAGTTTCTGTTTTAATATAAAGGTTATTATATATTTTCATCATATTTTATCTCTGGATAAAGAATGTTATATTAAAACTGTTTATTTTTTTTGGGTACGATGTAAATACTTTGTTTTCAAATTCATATGTGTCGTTGCTATACTTGTTTTGGTTTTTAAATTTAATATCTGATGCAGATAAATTAGAGGGTCCTGTTAGATATGAGATTTTTATACCCCAATTTTTATCGTTAAAAGTATATTGCATCCCCATGCCATATCTGAAAATTGCCTTAGAATTTTCTTCAATTCCAAACCCTGTGGCACTACTACCATCAGGATTTATGTGCAAAACACCAAAAGCGCCTGTGCCAAATACAGATAATTTTTTGCTGATATTTATCCCAAGATTTGTATATAATAATTCATAATAATCTAAAACTATTTCAGCAGTTCTGGCTTGACGGTAATTAGAATACCCCAATGAAGTGTGTATAGATTCAAAATCCATTTTTGCTTTTTGTAATGATATATAATTCAATTGTGCGCCCGCACCAAGATATAAATATTTAATTTTTTTAATACCACCCACATCAAAGTTAAAACCGGCATTTTTAGGTCCTAAACTTAAACCACCCCCAAATAAAATATTTGTTTTTATGCGGGGTTCTTTCGAAAATTCTAATTCTTGGCTTGGGTAATATGTTGTTTCTCCACCGTTTATTGTTAAATTTTTTTCTATATCAAAAAATCCTGCTTTTGAAAATACCAACTTTTGTGTGTTATCAGGTGATAATTCGCCTGTTGTGTTGCCTGTGACTGGTTTGCCATTGACAAATATTTCAACACCAGGATTACGCACTTTAAAGGCACTGAAATCAATCTTGCCAGGTAATTTTTCCATATTAAACGTATATTCTGATTCTGAATATTTAGAAAAAGACACTGTTCGTGTGATATCAATTGCTTCCGAATTCTTTGCGGTTATTTTCTGTTCTATTCCTAATTGTGCATTAAAATTTACAGGTTCTTTACCATAATCTATGCCATTAATAAATATTTTGGAATTTCCCAAAGATGTGCGAATCTTTATGTTCTTTGTCCCACGTTTAAGTGTTTTTGATATTTTGCCATTTGTTGGGACAATCAAAGTTTCATTGACGTCAGAATAATTTTCTTTGGTTATTTCAAGTGAGTGTTTCCCATTGCAAACATTGCCAAATTTAATAGGGGATTCACCTTGATATTTTCCATTATCAATCGTCACAAATGCTTTTGCTGGTGTTGTTATAATTTCAACAGGCGTACCTTTGCAGGTTGGGTCGCCAACACTTTCATTAAAAATAATGGTTTCTAATGCAGATTTAGGTAAATTTTCCAATCTTTGTTTTTCTTGTCTGAATTCTTTTTGTGAATACCTATATTGGACACAACCAACCCAACCACCAGATTCTTTGCTAACGTCGCTTTTTTGGCGTTCAAGACCTTTTAATGAAATTGTCCCGATAGACCTTTCATAAGAACGTGTTGTGCCTGCGCTGGTGGTTGTGTCAGAATAAAATTCAGATTGCACATTCAATGCTGTGCCAAACAAACGACCAATTTGATTATCTATGTCACGTTCTGCTTTGTTTGCGGCATCTGCCGCGCTGGTTTCTGAATATGATTTCGCAACCAAATATTTATAAGTCGCATCATCTGGTGGTGTGGTTGTTGCCCAATCACACCCTGCGAATGAATTACCAGATAAAATGATGCCCAGACAAAATATAGCAGAACGTTTCATAATTGCCCCCTGATGCGTTTTATTCGTTCACAATGGCATATTGTTCATTTACCATTAAATCCCATTGCTGGGCGGCTTTTTTCTTCAAATCTTCTGAAATACCTTTGTTCTTATTTAATGTGCGTTCTATCGCTTGTTTAAGGTCGCTTTCGCTTATTTTTACACGTGCATATATTGAATAAAACATTTCTTTGTCTGCTTCGGCATTAACAGTGCTTAAAACCTTTTCCCAATAACGGTCACTGACAATCGCTTTTGACATAACTGCCTTTGCTGATTCTGTGCTGACAAATTGAATCTGGTTGGCATCATAAGACGTGCCTTCTTCGGCATTTTGGAACATGTATGTTAAATTTTGGTTTATTGCGCTGGCAATGGAATTTTTTGCATTGTTTTCTGCTATTCTATACCCCATAGAAACATTTGCTTTTTCAGCAGGGATACGTGCTTGACCCAAGAAATACAAATCAGAATCTTTCTTTGTTAATGGTGTGCTTTCTTTTGCCCAAGACGGACGTGAAGATAAATCGTCGCTGCGCTGGATAACCTTGTCGGACATACCGCCACCGCAAGCAGCCAAAATCAAAGACATAGATGTCGTAAATACAAATTTTTTCATTTTTTATCCTTTGTTTATAAAATTAAAGACCGCCTGGAAAGGGTGGCGGTCGGGAGCTCAAAAATCATCTTGTTATTGATTTTGTTGCTTTCGGGATAATCCCTGTTTTATGACAACAAACTCCCGACCAAACGTCAGGAATATCACGGTGCAAAAACACCGCAACATCAATTTAACGATGCCTTCGCACCGAACAAGATGGGCTTTTGAAACCCAAACCGGTCTTTCTAACCAGTCACTGTTATTTTACAATAAAACGACCCTTTTTTCAACTTGCGATATGATTTTTTTCATTTATGTGAAAATGTTATGGCGCGCCCAGAGTTTTCCTTGATACCCAATAACAAAAATCTATAAAAACTCGTCATGATAGACCCCGTTTTTATGATTTTTTTAATTGGTTATCTGCGTATTGGTCATGCGCATCTTGCGATGCTCTGACCGATCCTTCTGGGC
>DFKH01000067.1 GCA_002373815.1 Alphaproteobacteria bacterium UBA3650 | reverse complement strand
AGCACGATGAATACGCAAAGCAACTTCCCCTCGATTAGCAATTAAAACTTTCTCAAACATATTGTTTTATTCCATTTCAAACAAATGCTGTTGATATTCTACCGGCGCACCAGATTCCACCAAAATTGCCTTAATCTTTCCTGTCTTATCAGCCACAACAGGATTAAAGGTCTTCATCGCTTCCACCATACACAATGTTTGTCCAGCCTTTACTGTATCTCCGACACGCACAAACGCAGGCGCATTCGGGCTGGGTGACAAATAAACAACCCCAACGATCGGCGAATTCACATAACTCTTTGGGGCTTCTTCTTTAATCGCCACAGGACTAGAACTCACGACAGGTTTTGTAGTAACCATCTGAACGGGGGCAGAATCATGACTTGCCACTCGCAAACGCAACCCATCTTTTTCATAATCAATCTCATTTAAACCAGTTTCTTTCAAAAGATTGGCCAAATCTTTTATAATACTTTCTGCTTGTTTATCCATTAGCATCCTTTTGTTATGCACATATTATATCTCAACTTTGTTTTTCAGTCCAAACAACTTTTATGACAAAATATTACAAAAATTTTGCTGGATTTTTATTTTAAAGTTCTGTATGCTGAAAAATATGTTCAAGAATAAAAAGACATATTATACCGAAATTTTAAGTGCCCTTCCTTATGCGGCACAAGTCCGATCATACACCAACAAGGTAATTGCTTCAAATCAAAAGGGAGAAGCTATTTTTGGAAATGGGGAGGATCCTCTTTTATTTCTCAGGGGCAACAAACAAACTGATGATTTAAAAAAATTAGAAAAAGCCCTTTTACAACACACTGCTTTCCAAATGAATTTTAGCCAAAACGGATTGCGTTGGCACATTTTACTGACTCCTTTTGCAAAACATATTTTATTGTGTGCAAAATCTGAGCCAAGCGCACTTGAAGTATCTCGAGCAATACAAACACAATTATCTTTATTTCAAAACATAATTCAAAACTTGAATTTACCAATTTATCTTACTGATATTACGGGAGAAATTATATATATAAATTCTGATTTTTCTTCCCTTTTAGGACACTCTTATGAAGAGCTATTAGGACAAAAAATCACGACTTTTTTAGATTCTCCAGATTTAAAATTTGATAAATATATTGAAACTGAAGTTTCTCTTTCAACACCACAAGGAATTTGTTCTTTTATCGTTAAACAACATCAAATTCAAACAGGGAACAGCCCTGTCTTTTTTGGAACTCTACATCCTGTTATTTCCCCACAATTAGGTGCAATGAATACCCCTGTTGAACCATTACCTTATGCAAAAATAACTTCAGATACATTAGTTATTTTACAATCAAATGATTTATTTCAAAATTGCTTTCACTTACAATCTTCTCCCAAAACATTGCAAGATATTTTCACCTCTGACACATTATTAAATCTAACAAACAAACTACAAAAATCACACAACCACACGGATTCAGAAAAACCAGTTGAATTAATGACCCCAGATAACAAAGTCTATCAAGTTTACACATCATGGGTTACCCCAGATGAAGCAGAGGCCCACCTTTATTTTGTTGATATAACCTCCCTCAAACAGTTAGAAGGACAAATTATTCAAACACACAAAATGCAAGCTATGGGCCAATTGACTGGTGGGATTGCCCACGATTTCAATAATATTTTAACTGCTATCATGGGTTTTACAGATTTACTGTTACAACAACACCCTGCTCCCGATAATGCTTTTGAAGATTTAATGCATATTAAAGGAAATGTTCAAAAAGCGGCAGGTTTGGTTGGGCAGCTTTTGACCTTCTCTCGAAAAACGCCCATTCAAGAACATTTAATTTCTGTCCATGATGCTTTTGTTGATTTAACTGCTCTTTTGCAACGTGCTATTGCCCCTAATTGTCACCTAAAAATTGAGAACAAACGACACTTAGGTTTTATAAAAATGGATACCAACCAATTTACACAAGTCTTTTTAAATTTTGCAGTTAACGCAAAAGACGCTATGCCAAGGGGGGGTGACTTAACCATTTCTCCTTCAAAAGAAGAAGTTAAAAAAGCCCGTCCTTGTGGAAATGACACGATGCCTGCTGGTACCTATGTGAAAATTGCCATCACAGATACTGGCTCAGGAATTGAACCAGAAATTTTACCACACATATTTGATCCATTTTTTACAACCAAAAAGAAATCAAATCAATCTGGCACTGGTTTAGGTCTTTCAACTGTTTATGGCATTATTCATAGCGCTGGTGGTTACATTAAAGTAGACAGCGTGCCAAAGGTAGGAACAACGTTTACTGTTTTTTTGCCACGTTTTGAAGAAAAAGACAGGGTAAATACTCCCCCACCAATGGAAATTCAGAATGTCTTTTTACCTGAAGCCAAAGCCCCTATATTGTTAGTTGATGATGAAGAAAGCATCCGTACAGTTACAGCCAGAGCTTTACAAGCAAAGGGCTTTGAGGTTACACAAGCACCCAATGCAGAGGAAGCTATCAAAATTTTAAAAGGGAAAAAACAATTCCAACTTTTAATAACAGATATGATTATGCCAGGTATGGATGGCGAGCATTTAATTAAAGAAGTACAAAAATCTTTACCTGAATTACCTTGTTTATTGATGTCTGGCTACTCTGAATCTTTTGAAAAACACACTTCCAATAAAGCAAAAAGTTTTGAATTTATTGCAAAACCCTTTGTATTGACAGATCTCTTAACAAAAGTTAAAGAAATTCTTGAAAAAACATCCAAAATATGATAGGATACCACCAATTTAACAAAAGGAATACAAATGACACTCACATATGAAGAATTGGCCGATGGCATTGAAACAATTGTTCCAGAAAATGGATTAAAAGAAAAACTGGCTTTGTCTGAAAAAGAAAATCGTCCTTTAATCATTAAATTTGGAATGGACCCAACTGCTCCGGATTTGCATTTAGGACACGCTGTCGGATTAAAAAAATTACGCCAATTCCAAGAAGCCGGACACGAGATTTGGCTTTTGGTAGGCGATTTCACTGCTCAAATCGGCGATCCAACAGGCCGTAATACCACCCGCCCTCCTTTGACTCGCGAACAATCTGAAGCCAATGCTAAAACATATATCGACCAAATGGATAAGGTTATTGACACAAAGAAAAATGTTCATATTGTGTTTAATGGTGATTGGTTAAATAAAATGACACTCTCCGACATTATCAAAGTATTGGGTAAAGCGACCTTAGCTCAGATGTTACAACGTGATGACTTTGCAAAACGGTTGGCTGCAAATATTCCAATTTCTTTACATGAATTGATCTACCCAATGCTACAAGGATATGATTCTGTTGAGATGAAATCAGACATTGAATTTGGAGGCCGCGATCAGCTTTTTAACTGTTTGGTAGGGCGGGAATTACAAATTGCCCATGGACAACCAGGTCAAGTCGTCATTTCCATGCCACTATTGCGCGGATTAGACGGTGAAATGAAAATGTCCAAATCAAAGGGAAACTACATTGGTCTCACAGAATCTGCTGATGTCATGTTTGGCAAAACCATGTCTATTCCTGATGAGCTGTTGGAAGAATGGATTGAGCTCACAACAGATTGGACACGCACCGAAAAAGATGAAGCCATCAACGCACTCAAAAATAAAACGGTTAACCCTATGGATTTAAAGAAAAAATTGGCACACAATATTGCCAAACAATATCATTCTGAGGCTGAAGCGGATGCCGCGTTGCAACATTTTGTGGAAACATTCTCTAAAAAAGATTTTCCAGCTGATGCACCAGAGGTAAAAATAGGCTCAGATAATGTAGGATTATTGACCATGGTTAAAGCTTGTATGCCCGATAAATCCAACTCTGAAATTCGTCGTTTAATTGCGCAAAATGCTGTCAGCATAAATCAGCAAAAAAAATCCGACGAAAAAGAACTTATTTCTTTGACAGAACCTTTGCAAGTTAAAATCGGAAAATTAGGCTTTTTTAAAGTCATCGCTTAGTAACTATTTGCCTTACGTTCCAACAATAATGTTTGGACTTTTGTTGGCTCCGCTTCGATGCATGCAGTCGCAATATTTGAAAAACGTTTTTTGCCATCACAATCTAAGTGGATCGGACGCTTTTTTGACTCTTGTGGTGTCACCACAATATGCGCTTCCTTTGACACAATTGGATTGTAGTTAGTCTTACAACAAATTGCCTTGACTCCGATACCCCCTTCTTTTTGAGAAAATGGTATTCCACCAGCGGCACTGTAATATCCCGTACTTCCAGAGGATGTTGCAACAACCAAACCGTCTCCAAAAACACTCTCTTGTGAAACAAAACGTTTGCCATTTTTTCGATCGGTAATCACAACAGATAAACGAGCAGCCTGAGGCGATTGTCTTGTTAAAGAAAAATCATTAAAAGCGTACTCGTGAATAATCTGTCCATCATAAGTTTGTGCATTCACAACCAATGGCAGCAAACGAACTGAACGTGCAGACTCTACTCTTTCCGGTAAATTTTCCGCGTTATAATTGTTTAATAAATATCCCACATGACCAAAATTCAATCCAAAAACAGGTATCTTATAATTCAAAAGGGCTTGAAGTGTCTTTAGCATAAAACCATCTCCACCTAATGCAATAACCACATCAGCTTTTGCCAAGTCTGCCTGACCATATTTCTTAATACAAGCATATAGAGCCTTCGTAGCCTCTGGATTTTTATCTGCTAAAAAATAGATTTTCATATACCCTCCATAAAATATTAGTATCATATCACGAAATCATTATTTTGTCAATTTTTTATATTTTTTCTTTAAGTTTTTGCTTGACAACATATAAAAAAAAATTTACACTTCTATTTAAAAGATAAAATGGGGGAAAAATGACAATAAACTCTGGCAAAATAACATCTATTTCAGGCAGCGTTGTTCACGTTTCTTTTAAAGGAAAGTTGCCCGCCATTTTCGGCGCTTTACAAATTAAAGATCTTATTCTTGAAGTACAAGGATATGACAACGAAACGACAGTTCGCACTTTGGCCATGGGATCTACACAAGGTCTTGCTCGCGGTATGATTGTTGAAGATTTAGGACACCCTATTGAAGTACCAGTTGGGAAAAAAGTTCTTGGGCGCATGATGGATGCTCTA
>DFKH01000072.1 GCA_002373815.1 Alphaproteobacteria bacterium UBA3650 | reverse complement strand
TATTGAATGGCTGATTGCCCTACCTTGGACCACCCAAAAAGAACTGCAATTAGATCTTAAAAAAGCCGAACAGATTTTGGATGAAGACCACTATGGTCTCAAAAAAGTCAAAGAACGTATCTTGGAATTTTTGGCTGTTCAAAAACGCGTGGGCCATGTTAAAGGATCCATTTTATGTTTAATCGGTCCTCCAGGTGTCGGCAAAACAAGTTTAGGTCAATCTATTGCACGTGCCACAGGACGCACCTTTGTTCGCGCCAGTTTGGGGGGTATGCATGATGAAGCAGAGATTCGTGGTCATCGACGCACCTATATTGGCTCTATGCCAGGCAAAATTATTCAAAGCATGAAAAAGGCAGGCAACATCAATCCTCTTTTCTTGTTGGATGAAATTGACAAAGTCGGCAATGATTATCGGGGAGATCCAGCCTCGGCTTTATTAGAGGTATTGGATCCTGAGCAAAATAAAACATTCTCAGATCATTACTTAGATGTTGACTATGACTTATCCAATGTGATGTTTATTTGTACAGCCAATGATACTTCTACAATGCCCTCTCCACTACTAGACCGCATGGAAATTATTCGTTTGTCCGGATATACAGAAGACGAGAAATTGGAAATTGCTAAGCGTCATTTGATCCCACGTCAATTGGAATTGACAGGTTTAAAAAAGGAAGAATTAACCTTTGATGACGCTGCCATTTTAGAAATCATTCGTTCCTACACCATGGAAGCGGGTGTTCGTCAATTGGAACGTGAAATTGCCAAAATTGCACGCAAAGTTGTGAAAGAAATTCAAACAAAATCCATTGAAAATGTCGCCATTACTCAAAAGAATGTAAAAAAATACGCTGGTGTCCCACGTCACTTCTTCGGGATTGCAGACAAAGAAGATCAAGTGGGTGTTTCTAATGGCCTTTATTACAGCGAAGTTGGTGGTGGTATTATGCCCCATGAGGTACTGACAATGGCAGGGACAGGCAAATTGACCTTTACTGGGAAATTGGGTGATGTTTTCAAAGAAACAGTCGAGGTGGCTCGTTCCTATGTGCGTGCGCATGCAAAAGATTTTGGCATTGATGAAGAAAAGTTAAACAAGTTGGATATTCACTTACACGTACCAGAGGGAGCCCAACCCAAAGAAGGACCTTCTAGTGGTGTCGCCATCGTAACGGCACTTGTTTCTGCTCTCACCAATAATCCAGTCAAAAAGCAAATGGCAATGACAGGTGAAATTACTTTACGTGGACGTGTGTTAGCCATCGGCGGATTAAAGGAAAAATTGTTAGGGGCCCTACGTGCTGGCATTAAAACAGTTTTCATTCCAGAGGAAAACAAAAATGATTTGGAAGAATTACCAGACAATGTCAAAAAAGATTTAAATATCATCTTTGTATCTCGTATAGAAGAAGTTTTAGATCAAGTCTTAACAAAACCATTGATTCAAAAAAAATAACGGGTCTCATTTTTTTCTTGACAATCTCGTAAAAATCAATAAAACAGTGTGAAAAAGCTATAACAAAAGGAGTCACAAATGGACAAGAAAAAATGGGGATTAAAACGTCAATGTCACAAATGCGGTGCATTCTTTTACGATATGGGTAAGAAAAAATTTACCTGTCCTAAATGCGGCGTAGAATACACCTTGGAGACATATGAACAAGCACGTGAAAAACACTTGGCAAAAATGGCGCGCAAGGCTGCCCCAAAATTAGACGATGAGGACTTGAATGACGAGGCCTTATTAAACATGACAGCCCTTCAGTTGACCGATGAGGATGATGAGCCAAAGGAATTAGATGTCTTGGATGAAGAGGAAGATCTAACTGCATCTGATCCAGACTTAAACGATATTATGGATAATTTTGAAGACGATAATGGATAACACACTCCCTCCTTTTCAATCGTTTGCTGGACAATTTATAATCGCTGCACAAAATGAGACAGGCCAGTTTTTTGATAAATCTGTTATCTTGATTACAAGGCACTCCCAAAACGAAGGTGCTGAAGGATATATCATCAATCAACCGATGACTTTAGCCCCATCTGAAATTTTCAAAAAACGCAATATTGCACACTTGGGAACAAATTTTCACCTCATGCGTGGGGGACCAGTAGATATGGATCATGGCGCTGTTTTGCATTCAGATGAATATCATGCTTTAGACACAAAACCATTATTGAATCACTTGGCACTTACTGAAACGCAGCAAATTTTGGATGACATTGCTGATCGCATTGGTCCTGAACATTTTTTAGTGCTAGTCGGAAAAGCGGCGTGGGTACCTAGCCAATTGGAAGAAGAGATCATGGGAAATATGTGGATTCCAGCCCCCTTTTCCTTTAATGTTCTTTTTAATACACCAGACAATAAAAAGTGGCAAGAAGCACTTGCCACCCTAAAGATTGATGCGAATCTTTTAACAAATCAAGCTGGAAAAGCCTAACCTTTCGCACGTTCCACATATGAATTATCTTCTGTGGACACAACAATTTTTTCACCTTGTGCAATAAACGGAGGAACAGTTGTCCGAATACCATTTTCCAGCACAGCAGCCTTAAAGGATGTCGTGACGGTCGCACTCTTGATACAAGGTTCTGTTTCTGCCACAGTCAAGGTCACATGAGGTGGCAAGTTCACAGAAACAGGCTTCCCTTCAATAAAGTTCACTGTCACAGCCATATTGTCTTGCAAAAACAAAGCACGATCACCCATCATTTCG
>DFKH01000080.1 GCA_002373815.1 Alphaproteobacteria bacterium UBA3650 | reverse complement strand
AGTTCGATTCTGGCTATCCGCACCAATTAGAAAAGGTCAGCTTTTGCTGACCTTTTTCTTTTTATACCCGAATCAAATGGATATCCATTAAAGGCTTTTTGCCATATTTCTCCGCCAAAAATTGCCTTATTGTATGGCGCATTGTATCCTTGATCAGGTTATCATCTTCAAGACGCGCACGATCCACCTCGTCCATTGCATTTGTGATACGATTCAATAATTCCTCTTTATCAGTACTATCTGATGCTAACAATCCAAAGGTAGAAAGTTGTGGTTCACCCAATATTTTTCCTTCCTTATTAATAACCAGCGTCAAAACAGCACTCCCATCATCCATCATTTTCCGACGTTTTTTAATAACTTCTGCATTTAATGGAATAATTTGTTTGCCATCAACTGCCAAAATACCAGAGGGAACTTCTCCTAAGATTTCAGGCGAATCGCCACTTAAAGCAATTGCTTCACCATCTTCCAAGCAATACACATGTGGCACACCACATTTTTTAGCTATATTGCTGTGATACACAAGTTCCAAAGTTTCTCCATGTACTGGCAATGAAATCTTTGGTTTCAACATATCGTACATCTTTTTCAAGTCATCACCTGCATAATGGCCAGACACATGTACCAACGCTTCACGATCGGTGATAATCTTGATACCTTTACTGGCTAGACGCTTTTGTAAAAGTGCAATTGCTTTTTCGTTTCCGGGGATGATTCGTGACGAAAATATCACCACATCATCAGCACCAAAATAAATTGAATTTTTATTGGGTGTTGTTGCACATAAATTGTTCAAGGCAGAATATGGTTCGCCTTGGGAGCCTGTACAGATAAAAAGAACAGAACCACGAGGTCTTTCCAAAGCTTCTTCTTCAGATAAAAATTCTGGCATATTCTTAAAGTATCCTGTCGCTCGTGCCGCAGCATCAATACGCCACAGGCTACGTCCCAATAAACAAACTTCACGTCCGTTTTGCTTTGCAGCTTCATAAATACTTTCTAGACGTGACACATTACTGGCGAAACAACCAACCGCAATGTGAACGTTTGGATGTTCTCCTACTAACTTTATCAAAGTTTCTCGAACATCGGCCTCTGTTCCTTTTGATGTTTCACCTGAGGCGTTTGTGGAATCACTTACCAATGCCAATACACCTTCTTTACCCAAAGATTCCAATGTGCGGTAATCTGGTTCTTGATTTAAGACGGGATCTTTATCTAAACGCCAATCGCCCGTATGAACAACAAGACCTTCTTTTGTGCGAATAGCCAAAGCATTTGGTTCAGGGACTGAATGGTTCATGCGAATAAATTCAACTTCAAAGGGTTTTAAATCTACAACATCACCCTGCTTTACAATATGTGTGTCTGCACGTCCAAGCAATCCCATCTCATCTAACTTTGTTTCCACCAATTCATTGGCAAAAGCGGTACAATAAATCGGGCATTGTAAGTCATGCCATAAATATCCAATTGCTCCAATGTGGTCTTCATGAGCGTGTGTAATGACAAGTCCCACAATATCAGCCTTTCGTTCTGCTAAAAATTGAGGATTAGGTAATAGGCAATCTACACCCGGTAAATTTTCACCAGGGAAACCTATACCACAATCGACCACAAGCCATTTTCCATGATACCCATAAGCAAAAAAGTTCATACCAATTCCCGTTGCCCCACCTAATGGCACAAAGATCAAACGATCGTCAGGTATAATTATTTTATTTTCATTATTTTCCATATAGTTATTCTTTCTTATTAAAGTTATACATTAAATTAAAAATACATCCCCAGCAGTAATCGAGCGCACCTTTTTTCCAACTTTTAATAACAGTGCACCCTCGTCTGAGATGCCTTTAAAAGTACCAATCAATTCTTCTGTTGGTAAATGAACGGAAATCGTTTCTCCGACGCCCGTGGCTAAATCTAACCAACGGGAACGAATCTTTTTGAATCCTTTTTTATCAAAAACATCAAACAAAGCATCGTATTGGATCATCAATCGTTTTACAAGTGCGATAGGACTTAAACGCCCGCCCAAATTAGCTGTCGGGTAAAGCATATTTTTTTCAGGATTGTTGACCAAATTCACGCCAATTCCAACAATAATTTTGTTACCAGATGTTTCTAATAAGATTCCTGCAACCTTCTTTCCATCTAACAAAACATCATTTGGCCACTTTAAGCGCACATTAAACTCTGGCAAGCTTTCAGCCAAAGCTAATCCCGTTAAAAATGACAAGTATTTATCACGTTTGGGATCTGACTCAAATACAAAAGAGACATATAAATTTCCTTTTGGACTTTGCCAAACACGACCGTATCGCCCACGTCCTCCCGTTTGCGTTTCCGCCATGATAATCGAACCCGCTGGATAATCTCGAGCGGTGGTATTTGTACTTGTCAATGAACTAAATTGCTTGATTTCCCATTTCATTAACAATAAAATAACATAAAAATGAAAAAAAAGCTATTCTTTTTTAAAAAAAAGTGTAGAATATGTAAAAAGATAACTGAAAGGACGAGATATGACCCCTGCTGAGTTGATGGAAAATTTTCAAATGTTGATGGATTGGGAAGATAAATATCGCTATTTAATTGAACTTGGTGAAAAATTACGCGATTTCCCTGAAGAAGATAAGACAGACGCCAACAAGGTGGAGGGATGTCAAGCTCAGGTGTGGATTACTCACCATAT
>DFKH01000025.1 GCA_002373815.1 Alphaproteobacteria bacterium UBA3650 | reverse complement strand
CAACCGGTTTCACCCACACCTTCAAATACGTAGGCCGCACGTTTTCCATCTTTTAAGGCCTGGAACATCGCTGTTCTTTGTTCCTTGCTTCCAAGCGCACTGTTCATAACATTGATAACAATAACCGACATAATGGAAATGACAATTAAATGTATAATGACCCCCGTAAATAATTCAATTGCTTTTTCGGCGAATTTTTTAGTTCCCGCAAATGCCCAACAAACAACCCACAGAGGGAACATTGCTGTCACAAATGTTAAATTCACCAAAGGATCAAATAATTTAAGTGGAAAGGCCACAAACAACGCAAAAAAGCTCATAAAAATAATCAAGCCAATTGTCGGCAATTGCATATGTCTTAATTTATCCAACAAGCCCATATCACTCCATGCTTGGATGGCGGTTGAGCCAATCGCCATACCTGTTGCCAACGAGGCGCTTCCCACACGTATATAACATAAAAATGATTCTTTTGTCACATCACTATACGCTTTTTCCCCCTCTTTTCCACCAGAGGCCTTTTTGGCTTCATTTTGGCTTTCCTTTTGAATAGCCACTTGCAATTCGGGGCATAAGGACTGCTCAGCCATTTGAACTGGTTGGCCAACGCCAGAACGAGTAGCTCTGACTGTGTATCCTGTTAGTTCTTGTTTTGTTATCTGATTACCCAAACCAATACCAAACTCTAACATTGGGTTAATTGCATAGGCAAAAACATTAAAATAAAAGGTGATCATTAACGACGCCACCACCACTCGTAAAACCTGTTTAAAAATATCCACGATGATAGGACTTTCACCAGAAAAATCTATGACCTTTTTACCCACATTGAAAAGCAACCAGAACATCAGGCCAAGTCCTAGCATGGTCAAAAAAACAGGTTTTAAGGTGCTACATGATTGTGTTACAATGTCATTCATGATGTCAAAGGCATCCCCAAAAACACCGCAAAACCAACAACTGTTTTGCGTATAGGAGGCCAACCTATTTTCAAAGGCGCTAGACGAATTAATTAGGGGGAGGCCAATACTTGCTGTGATTGTGTTGGCAATATTTAATCCTAGTTGAGCCATCCCTGTTGCAACACCTTTTACCCCACTCCACAGGTCGCTTAACCAGCTGGCATTGGCGGTCGCAGACAATCCGACGGCAAACAAAAATAAAACGGATGCAAACACTCTTCTCATAAAGCCCCCCTTTTCTTTTTTTCAAAGTTTAACAAGTTTTTTTTTCAAAAGCAACACTTTTTTGCATTAAATGTTATTGACTTTATGGAAAAATGTGATATTCTGGAAGTATGGGATTATTTTAACCAAAGGAGTTTATCATGGCACTTTCATTCACAGAAACAGAATTGGCCTCTATGAATTTGGAGGATTTGTACAAGGTTTTAAGTGACAACAGTGGTTCTTTGGCGCCAGGAGATGAAGGTGCTTTGGATCAGGTGTTGCGCGCCAGTTTTGGTTATTTGGATGCTCACAAAGACGACTTGTCTCCTGAGTCTGTGAATCATTTGTTACAAATGTCTGATTATTTGGCTGTTAAATATGGTCTTCCGACTGCCGTAGAACATTACAGCAAACATCTAACTTGGAATGAAGATTGGAAAGAGGGTGCTGACTTAAAATATTCATTCAAAGACGAAAATGGTCCTGATGGCTTTATACATAAAGCGTTGCGTGCTAAAATTGTCCGTGATATTGCAGCGATTGCTGGTACTAGTGAGGTACAAGATATAGATTCAGCTACAGGCAATTTAGATGGCATTAAGATTAAAGACAATACCATAGCTAACGACGTTATTAGTGAGTTGAAGAAAAATAAGGGACCTGACATGGAAAAATTCGACACCATGTCTGATGATGAAAAGAAAGACTCTTTATCATGGTGGATAAATTTTTCTAAAAAAGCGCCCGATTTAACATGGGGAGCATGGCAAAAAACATGGGCCAAAGCGCAACAATCTATTTTGGACAAAAAGACCCTCACCGATATGGGGGAGGAGATGTGCCTACAAATATTCTTATTACCTTTCAAAATGTTTGAAAACTGGACGGCCAAGATTGATGATTGGGCTAAAGATTTTGCCAAACAGCGTAACCAATTTTTATTAGAAAACGCAAAACCAAAGCCAGTTCATGGTCCTGATGATTCCCATGACTCTTCTGATGATCCCACAAAGGATACGAAAGATTTGATGAAATTTATGAGTCTTTATATTGGTCTTGTGGAAGAAGAAGGGAAAACGGATGAAGACCGTAAAAAGTTTTCCGAAGAATTAAAGGCTGCTTGGGGCAAGGGAGGGCTTACCAAAGAAACCTTTGATTCAGAGCACCCTGATTTACAAAAACGTTTATTCGAAGATTTTGATCATACTTTGGTTGAGAACTTTGTTAAAGCCATGCATAAAGATCCTAAGGACCTGACGGATTTTGACCACGCTACTGCGCAAACTGTACAATTCTTTTTCCAAGTTAAATATATTCCAGATCGTATCAAAAATGACATTTTTGATAAATTTGAAAAAGAAGGAATTAAAATTCCAGAAGAATGGTACAAGAAAACATATGATGATGGGCGCAGCGACGACCATAGTGATGATGGACATCATGATGACCATAGTGATGATGGACACGAAGGTCGCGATGGTGATGATGGACATCGTGATGATCATAGAGGAGATGATTATCCTCCTGAATCTGCCCCTGCTCGTGCCGAAGCAAGGATTCGTTCGCTTCTTTGGGGAAAATCCGATGTTGAAGGCATTGGGCCCGATGGAAAACCTTTCAAAGAAAGTAAGA
>DFKH01000107.1 GCA_002373815.1 Alphaproteobacteria bacterium UBA3650 | reverse complement strand
AAGAACCTTTAACATTGACAAAGCAACAGGAAGATAAAATTATCCATCAAATCTCAACCCTTCTTCCACATGTGAATGTCGTGGCTATTTCCGATTATAACAAGGGTTTTATTACACCTCGCATCGCGCAAGGAATTATAGAGGAAGCCAACAAACTTTTTAAAGATGTTTTGGTTTCTCCCAAAGGAGATGATTATACAAAATATACTGGCGCAACATTACTCAAACCCAATCTAACAGAGTTTAAATCTATTATAAAAAAAGTAGCTCCTGGTGTCCAAAATATTGAAAAATTAGATCCTGCAAACACTCAAGATTTAGAAAAAATAAAACAATTATCTCCCATCGTTCGCGATATATTGGGGGTCAAAAATTTAGTAATAACACTGGGTGAATATGGACTCATGGCCTCTGATGAAAAATCAACCACCTATCACCACACATCCCCTCAATCTGTTGTTGATATATCTGGGGCTGGAGATACAACACTTGCAATATTAAGCGCAGCAACTGGCGCCTGCACATCATTAGAAAATGCACTGGATCTAGCCAACATAGGATCGGGTGTTGTTGTAAAAAAAGAAGGAACCGCAACCGTCTCTCATCAAGAACTCAAATCAACATTACGCGACATCTTCAACGCCGAACCCATCACATTTACCCCAAAAACATCAGTGATGAACCTACGCTAAAACAAAAGGCAATCAAAAGATTACCTTTCGTCATCTGTCAGACGTTAAATCCTTGGGATTAAGCCCTCGGGCCGACACGCCCAATTGCCTTGGCTGCAATCCAATTCTCTCTTTTATTTTTTGGGACGCATTACCTGCACCTGGCGATGGATTACCCAAAGAATCAACAGGTCCACCAATACCACCTGCCTTAATATCGACATCCCCATTTCCATGGATCAAAGGAACGCCTAAAGCAACTTTAGCCAAATTCAACTGCGCCTCAACAGCTTTCTGATCCACCTTTACTGAATCATTAGAAACAACCTTACCATTCCGAATAGTCTCTATAATCTCTCCACTCTCATCCATGGTCTGATTTACAGTTCCGTTTTTATCTCCTTGGTACACAACTTTCACTTTACCATTTGAATCAGTCACTTGAGAAACAACAGATGAGTCTTTATCATGATCAGTAATTGCAGTCTCAACTGTGGTACCATCATATAAGTTTGCTGAAATATAACTCAATTCCTCATCAAGATAAACCTTCAAGCTGCCCTTATCTCCAACCATATCGACCCTAGAAATTTCGCCCACGACATCCCGAAAAGCTGCAAAAGAATCTGAATCATTATTTTTTTCAAAAGCCTTCATAGCCCCCGCAGTCGCAAGAACAGAAGCCAAAATCGTAGCAGTTCTTGATTTTGCTATTTTTAAAAATTTCTCTTTTAATTTACTCATGTTTATATCCTTTCTTCACCTAATAAGTTTAGTATAGCATACTTTTAAACATTGTCAACACTTTTTACCATGCTCAGTTTTTAATTGGCCACACGCCGCCATAATATCTTCTCCGCGTGTACGACGGATTGGTGCCGCAAACCATTTATCTTCTAAAAACTTAGCAAAGCGATGGATTTGATTATTGCTACTTGGTTGAAAAGGACATCCCTCCCATGGATGGAAAGGAATCAAATTAAATTTAACCTCTAACCCTTTCACCAACTCCGTCAATTCTTTGGCGTGTTCCAAGCTATCATTGACATCTTTCAAAAGCACATAGGCCATTGTAATAAAATGTCGCCGCTCACACCGTTTTTGATATTCCTTACACGCCGCCATCAGCTCTTTTAAAGGAAATTTGCGATTGATAGGCATCAACTGGTTGCGCAACTCATCATTCGGTGCATGCAAACTGATGGCTAACTTCACACCCAAATCTGCTAGTTCTGGAATCTTATCTGCACGTCCTACAGTAGATACGGTAATCTTGCGTTTAGAAATGGCCATCCCATCACCATCATTCAAAATGCTGATAGCTGTTTTTAGGTTATCAAAATTGTACAAAGGTTCACCCATTCCCATAAATACAACATTTGAAAGAAGCCTGTTTTCGTCTGTTTTAGTCGGCCATTCGTGCAAAGCATCTCGCGCTGCCATCACCTGCCCCACAATTTCCGCTGCCGTTAAATTGCGCATCAGCTTTTGTGTCCCAGTATTACAAAATTTACATCCTTGAGCACATCCAACTTGTGTTGAAACACACACCGCTCCACAATCTTCCTCAGGGATAAAAACGGATTCAATTTCTGCGCCATCTTTAAAACGCATCAACCACTTACGAGTCCCATCGGTCGAGATTTGTTCTGCTACAATTTCGGGATGAGATAAAATATAGTTTTGCTTTAATTCTTCTCGAAAAGTCTTTGATAAACTTGACATTTTATCAAAATCAGTTTCACCTTTATTATAAATCCATTGCCATAACTGTTTAGCTCGAAAAGATTTTTGACCAATACTTTCAAGCTCTTTTTTTAACTCATCAAACGACAATCCAATAAGCTCTTTTTTCATCTTGAACCTACCTTTACATGATAATTATTTTATCAAAATAAAATCAAAAAAGCAATGAAATTATGTCCAATTCTTTTGGATTCAAACTGTTTCAAATTTTTGCATAGCTGATGCCACTGCGTCTAAAACAAAATCAGAGATTGTAATTTCAGGGTGGTATGATTGCATGTATTGAACATATTTATATTCAACATATTTAAAAACATCAACCACATCATCAATCTTTTTCTGATCACACAATTTGTTTGTTTTTCGTTGATAAGCCTCTACCAAAGCATGACCTAAATCCGCATTAGAACGTCCAACAAATCGACCTAAATCCGCATGTTCATCAGATAAAGAAGCAAACGCAAAATCAATAACCCCACTCACACGTCCCTCATGAATTAAAATATTACCAGGATGAAAATCACCATGAACCAACTTTAAATTTGACCTATCTTTTTCCATTAAATGCAAGGGTATATGATACGAAAAATTATAATCGCCATTATGTACACCAGCCAAATCATCTAAGAACTCACCTAGCGTTTGGGTGATCTCATCCGGCTTACAACTGAGCGGCAAGGTATGCAATTGCATTAAAAAACCACTTAAATCATCTACAATTTTTTCTTGATCCGAATTTGTCAATTCATCCATCTTCGACGACAAGGATTCTCCCACAATTTTAGGATGCACAGAAAAAGGACGATTCTGATTAAAAACAAGTTCCATTTGGGGAACAGGCAAACAAACTTTCCCTCGTAAAAAATTACAAAAAAGACAATCTTTCATAATCATATTTGCAAAAAATAAATTGCGAGGAAATCTAAAAATATATGCCTGTTTTTCTCCTTGGACATCCATTGTAATATTCGTCCACCCAGTTTGAATAGTAGACACAGATTTTACTTCATCTTGTTTTTCTAATGTTGTTTGAATAACTGACCTTAACTCATTTTCATCTGGCGAAAAAAAATTATACATACAATTCTCCTACAAATAATTTCATCCAATATCTCTTTGTCTTTAAAAGATTTTTGGGATTTTTAATACAAAAACTTCCTGCTTGATATCGTTGTAACACACACACCGCATTATGATTAGCCAAATGTGTTTGTTTCAAAGGGCGGCCTAAATAATGCGTCCATAAAATCAACCGATCCTGCTTACAAAATAAAGAAGAACAAGTCAACGCTTTTAAACAAGGCAATAAAGCCGAAAAGAAATAATGGCTTGAAGATAGCCAAACATGGCGTCCCGTTTCTTTTTGACGCAACCGAATAAATGTATCTGATACTTTTTTGGGAACACAAAGAATATGCATTTGTATCTGATACCCCATCTTTTTGGCAAGTGTCATCAAATAAAGATCTATTTCTGGTTCCAACAAAGTCATATCCAAGACAACATTAATACAATTCAAGATACAATATTTATAAAAAAGAACCAAGGCGCGCAGGGCAAAGCCATTTGTCTTTTCTCGCATTTGGCCTGGGTCTTTTTCTTGAAAAAAGTCATACTTTGGATGGAAAATAGCAAAAGCACCAACATTGATTTTAACATATAAATCGTTTCCTAATGCTTGTTGAAGTGCTGGGAAAAGTTGAGTTGACTTACCAGATCCAGATTGCCCAACAATCCGAATTAAAAAAGGATGAGATGATTTTTTCAAATTATTTTTAAAGCAAGAAACAATTTTCTCCATTGGAATTTTATCAAGCAAATCGTCTTCACAAGGAAAAATACGCTGTATTGAAGAAAAAGCATTTCTTTCAATTTCTTGAAAGGAAGAAGTCTTAAAATAATCAGTATCCATCATAAACGTTCTTACTCTCGACCACAAGCCTTATTTATTGCTTCATAAGCTTTCGAAAAGCCCTTTAAGGAAAAAGTATCTGTTGTTTTTGTACCACGTGCAGAGGTCCCTAACAAAGTAGCATTACTTCCCTTTTTCATTTCAGATACCAATTTCGCATCTGTGGCCGCATCTGGCGCCCAAGCTGTGTCTTCATGACGTTTCAGCATAATTGCTTTATTTTTATCAATAGTAATTTCGGGTTTACTTGTTGATTTATAAGTATAGCCAGCCACAACATTGACCACATCAAATGTTTTATTCTTTGGACGATGTGTCACAATCAAAAACACATCATCACGACGAGAGTATTTACCCTTTGATTTAGTGGGCTGTGATGCCATATAACAAACATGATCTGTGCCGTCATCATAGCTGTATGCCGACCAATTATCAAAGCTACCTAGCACTTCAATATCTGACGCAGACGCAATACAAGATATCATCACACTTGCCAACAAAAGATATTTTCTCATTTTCAAGCCTCCTTTAACAAGCTACTAAAGGCAGTGTAGCAAAACAAAAATAAAATTGCAAGATAATTTATAAAAAATTACTTTTAATAAAATGGAGTCTTAGAAAATCTAACGACCTTCTTTAGAAAAAGATTTTCCAATTTCTGTACTCAATTCATAAACAGGAACATTCGCCGAGCGTAGCCAATCTGCTACCAATTGACGATGACAAAATTCCTCAGGTCTTTCATAACACAACAAAACAACATTTTTCCCAAAACCTTGTAACCGATTAGCAATCACCTTGGGATTCAATTTACTCAAAACTGTTTCTTGATACTTTTCCCGATACCAATCGTTGGACAACTTTTTATCATACCACTCTTTCCACCAACTATATTTAGGGGCTAATATCTTAAATTCAATTCCATCGTAATAATCAGGAGCCTCTCCTGCAATGGAAACAGGAACAAATCCAAATCTTTCGTAATTTTCAACTTCTACAAATCTACCAGTATAAATCATTAGCAATTATATCCAATCTTTATTAGTCATTTTTTATTGCAATAATAACTGAAAATCAATATTCCCACTTTACTCTACATATTCAATACACGCGTGCCTTCTTTAAAAAGAAACGTCTTTCAGTACAACTGAATATACAATAAATTAAAATTAAATGCAACAAAAAAATCACTTGCTTTTTATTTTCAAATTGCCTACAATGACTTCATGAGTGAACAACAAATGCCGAAAATTCAGGAACAACAACTGGCGGACGCTTTGTCCGAACGGTATTTGGCGTATGCGCTTTCCACGATTGTCGCCCGCTCTTTGCCTGATGTACGAGACGGTTTAAAACCTGTGCACAGACGTCTTTTATGGGCAATGCGTCAATTAAAATTGGATCCAGACAAGGGTTTTAAAAAATGCGCTCGTGTGGTTGGCGATGTGATTGGTAAGTATCACCCCCATGGTGATAGCTCTGTGTATGAAGCAATGGTGCGTTTGGCTCAAGATTTTGCTGTGCGTTATCCCCTTGTAGATGGGCAAGGTAACTTTGGCAATATTGACGGTGATGGTGCCGCAGCCATGCGTTATACAGAAGCCCGCATGACGCCTGTCGCCTTGGCTTTGATGGAAGGGCTTGACGATAACGCAGTTGATTTTGATCCTACCTATGATGGCGAAGATGAAGAGCCTGTCGTCATGCCCGCCGCCTTCCCAAATTTATTAGCAAACGGTTCCAATGGTATCGCCGTCGGTATGGCAACAAATATTCCTCCCCACAATGTAGGTGAAGTGTGCGATGCTGCTTTATACTTATTAAAGCATCCAGATGCCAGCACAGAGCGTTTAATCGATTTTGTTCAGGGACCTGATTTTCCAACAGGTGGCATTTTGGTGGAAGATAAAGCCAACATTGTGAAAGTTTACACAGAAGGACGTGGCGCCTTAAAAGTGCGTGCCAAATGGGAACGCGAAGATTTGGGTCATGGACAATATCAGATTGTAATTTCTGAAATTCCCTATGGGGTTATAAAATCTGACTTGATTATGAAAATTGCCAAATTATTGGCTGAAAAAAAATTGCCTCTACTCGCCGATATTCGTGATGAATCTTCTGATACTGTGCGCATTGTGTTGGAGCCAAAATCTCGTCTTGTGATTCCTGAGCAGTTGATGGAACATTTATTTAAAAACAGCGAGTTACAAGTCAATTTTAATCTAAATATGAATGTGTTGACCGCTAACCATACACCAAAAGTAATGAGCTTAGCTGAGGTAATTAGTGCGTGGTTGACTCATCGTGAGCAAGTTTTGATTCGGCGTAGTACTTTCCGTTTGGATAAAATTGCGCATCGCATGGAACTTTTGCAAGGTTTCTTGACCGCGTATTTGAATCTGGATCGAGTGATTGAAATTATCCGAAATGAAGACGATCCCAAACCTTTGATGATGCAAGAATTTAATCTATCTGATGTTCAAGCAGAGGCTATTTTGAATATGAAATTACGTTCTTTGCGCCGATTGGAAGAACAACAATTGCGCAATGAATTTGAAGAATTAGCCTTAGAAAAGGCAGGATTGGAAAATTTATTAGTTGACGAGCAATTGCGTAAAAATAAATTG
>DFKH01000100.1 GCA_002373815.1 Alphaproteobacteria bacterium UBA3650 | reverse complement strand
ATAACATATTATAAATCATAGCGTTCGTCGCTGTTCTGAAAACATCCTAAAGTTTGGCCACCGAAGGAATCAATCTCAGACGACAGTTACGAATGCCTGCGTTAATAACGTGGGCATTTCTTGTCCGAGATTGAGGGTTAGGCCAAACACCCAGGATGTGGACGAGGATGTCCACGTTTCTTTTTGGTGTTTGGTCGAATTGTTTTTAGGTGAATGACGAGCGCGCCTAAAAACAACTAGATGCCATAGAAGGTTGGCAACCTAAAAGAGAAAGTGATGTTATTGCATTCTGCAAAAAAAGAAGCAACGTGCAACCGAAAAACGAAACGAGTAGGACGGAGCTAGTCAATAGCCGACAAGTGGAGACAGAATTTAAAATGTAAACATTATGTATCAATTAAATTTTCCGAACGGAAACGTTCAAACGTACAATTCTTATAGTGATTTAGATAAGGCTGCAAGAACCTTGGGTGGAACAGCAAAACTGATTTCAGGTAGAACCTACGCTTTTGTTCCTAACAAATAGTACGTCAACATTTGAGGAGAGTAGTCTGAAAAGACTTCTCTCCTCTATTTTCACTCAAAATCAAATTAGTTAAGTATGAAAAATAACAACCAAAAAAATACTCATATAGCTATCAGTATCGTCGCCTTAGCGCTTGTATTTATTGTAGCAATGGTTACGTTCAGAATCTGTGGTATAGGCGATTTGCCCGCACAGTTTACTGGAGCGCTACTGGGTTCAGTAATTACCTGTATCATAACATTGTTGCTGCTTCAAGGACAGTCGAGCACAGAGGAATTGAAGGAACGCAATATGACAATATTTGAGAGGAAACAGGAAGTGTATCATAAATTCCTTGAAAAACTCCAACAAATTGTGCAAGATGGTCAGATTGCGATTTATAGCAAAGACGAAAACGGCAACGTTGACAGGACTATTGATGAATTAAAAGAATTGATATTCCAAATAGGATATTTGCAATTACACACCTCAAAAGAAACAATTGAACAGGTATTGAAGAATCTGACGAATATGATAGGTGCGTTAAACGATTTCGATGCGACCGACAATGCGGAAAAGCAAAAGACGATGGCAGAATTCTACTCCTCGTTCTCCGACAGTTTGTTTAGAATTGTATCTATCTTGAAAAAGGATTTGTACAACACCGACGACAGTGAGCCGATAAAAAAGGAAGAAATGCAGAAAGTACTCCTTCAATGCAATCTATATGTCGAGACCGAAGACTTGAATCCCAAAGATTTACAATGCTTGTTTTGGGATAAATTACAAGATAAAATGATTGAAAAAGGCTACAACTTAGAGAAATATGATTTCAAATCGGATGTTGAAAAATATTATGCACGTGCCCGCAACCGACATCGGTGGTATGGGGTTGAGGTGCCTGTCGAGACCGCAGACGGGAAGAAGCATTGCTTTAGTGTCGAAATCGAAAACACCTATTATTACGGTTTTAAAAGACCAGAAGAGAACGCACAAGACGAAAAGACAAGCAAAGTGCTTTCTGCAATGAACACGCAACCTTCAGCATGGTGGTTCGGCTGGAAATTCCCATCTGGGGATTTATGTCTTGACTTCTGGAGAATGAACTCTCCTGCCTTCGATCAGTTAAAAGACCCACGCAAGCAGTATGCCTTTATAGGTAAAATTGCAGACGAAATGGATGGCTTTATTAAAAGATTCATTCAAAAATATGATAACCAATAATTTATAGATATGGAAGCACAAAACATTAATGCAAAGATTAATTACAACAAATTGTTGGACGTACTTTTCGAAAGTTGGATTGAAAGTTACGACGAAAAAGACAGAGAAAGATTCTGCCATGACGGTTTGATGAGGAAAAACAGCAGTGAATTGGACATTAATGAATTGTGGCACAATGCAAAACGGCGTGTAATGTTCATTTTGAAGGATTGTCCCGACGGATGGGGATACGACACACGCGATTTGTTGCAGCAACAAGACGTCAATGAGTTGAGACACGGTAAGTTTTTCTCTAATTTAGCAAAACTTTTCTATGGCATTCTCCGAAATCAAGCTGATGACAGATGGAACGACAAAAGGGTGGATGCAGATATGCAGAACGTGATTAAAGCATGGCAGACAGAACCGTTTGCTTTTATTGAAGCGAAAAAACTTGCAGGTGACAAAAATGTCTTGAAACAAGAGATGGAAATTGCTCTGAAACGTGATGAATCATTTCTAAAAAAAGAATTGGATATATTGAAGCCCAATATAATCGTTTGTTGTGGTGCCGACGATTCACAATTTGATTTTATAACCAAGTGTGTGTTTGCAAATAAAACGCCCCAAATATTAGGCTCCCAAGATTATCCGAGCAAATCGAGCCCATCTTGCCTATACTATTACCCAGAAGACGAAGTGGCTGTAATAAAATCATACCATCCGTCTGCCATAAAAGAAGAGTGGATGATTTTAGAACGTGTATTTAGTCCTTTCAGTTCGCTATTACACAATTACGAAACGCCATTTTAACAGTTGCATTAAATTGTTTTAGCACATCGTCTGTACTGTACTGTACGTGTGTGCACCGCATTTTGAATTTTATTTGACAAATAATACATTTGTGCAACAATAAACGTACAAATGTCATCCGACCTGTTCCGCAACAAATACCGCATACCATCG
>DFKH01000011.1 GCA_002373815.1 Alphaproteobacteria bacterium UBA3650 | reverse complement strand
CTTTCAAATTGAAGAACCTGGACCGCCATATAATCAACCAAAGAAATTTGTAAAATTAGAATTAGCCAATTTCTTTTGCATCAAATTCAATTTTTTTTCTATTTCCTTATACAAACTGTTTTCCTGGCCATTTTCACCATAGTTATTTGACAAAAGCTCTTTCAATTTGGGTAAAACGTCTTCATTTTCGGATGTTTTTAAAGAATTGTTATCCCCTTGGACGCGAGGCAAAATTTTTTGCAACATAATTGCCATAAAGGCGTTCGCAATTTTATCTTCAATTGTCAATTCAGTCTTGTGATAAATCGCATAGATATAAAGAATCAATTCATTTTCAACTCTATAACTTGTAGCAAACGGAGTCTCGCTTAAAATTTCATTTACCTTAGTAAGTAGTTGGGGTACTTCTGCTTTAATTTTTTCTTGGTCACTTGTAGTCATCTCGGACATTGCTTCCAAGGCATTTACAAACTTAGGTTTTAGCAGCGAAAGCGGAACAACATCTTCATTTCGACTTCTATATTCTAATAATGTTTTTTCTTCAAATAAATCATTGAGTTTCCCGCCATTCATTTCTATAGTGAACGCCCTATCAATAACTTTTCGACTAAATTGATGCGTAGTGTCGTCAACATTCACCGTTCCAATAACAAATAAGTTGGCGGGCAACGGCAATCCATTATCTTTCAAATAGGAAATAACAACCGAGTCTGATTCGGAATACAAGTTTTCTGTCATAAGACTATCTTCACCCGAGGAAACATGTATCGAACGCTCTAATTTACAATTTGAAAAAACATCCTTCGGGATTAAATTAGACGCAATAATATTCCCATTTACATTTTTTCTCGTTTCCAAGACGCTAAGATATTCGGCAAAATATTGTTCGACTGGAGCTAGATTCATTTCATCCAAACAGACGAAAAAAGGTACATCAGGATTTTGCGCCGCCTTATAAACAAATTTGACAAACTTAGTTAATTCATACCGGCCAGACAAATTGCTGTAATAACCCAATAATTCGGTTGAATCAAACCAGTTCGGTTTTACCTCAACCAAACAATAATTTCCCGGTTCAGCAGCATTTTCATCAAGTCCGGTCCCCCTAGGACAGCTCATGTAAGCAAGTTCTTTGACCAATCTACTTTTTCCTGTGCCACTCAAACCAGCGAGTAAAACAAAAGGTTTTGTTTTTAACGCATCAATAACTGTTTGATGCTTTGATATTGATTCCTCAGCAGAGAGTGAAACTGCATGAAGTTCTTCTCCAGTCATTTGAACAAGCGCATCCTTTGCGCCATCAAGTAAGTTCTTCATAATTTTGTTGTACTCCTCTTGGAAATTGTGATTTTGTCCAGCCAATTCATTTAATTTTTCTATTACATTTGGTTTATAGGAGGTGCGAATATCCTCATCAAAGAAAAATTTGAATGGGGAATCCTCTACATGTTCTTGCTCCATTTCATAGCACACTCTTAAAAAATCAGGATTCGATTTAAAGGCAAAGCCATAAAAACCACGTGGATTATCCTCAGAATCATCACCTAGTATAAAAAGAGGCGCCTTTTGGTTTAAGATATTTGTAAGAGAAACTCTTTCATCAATTAAAGTAGCAATATCATCTGATGAACTAAAACTTCCCCGTTCTACATATTGTTTATCTTCGTTTTGACAAATAATAGAAAGACGTAATTCTTCAGTTTCATGTTTAAAAAAGCTTTCTATTGAGTGAATATTTGTATTGTCTTTTTTCCCCAATTCACAAAATAGTCCAGACAAGAGCCATCTTAACCATAAAAGATTCCCGTAAGAATCGGGGCAAGGAAATTTATTCAATAAACGCAAACAAATTGAATTTATCGTTAATTCTATCGAGCCTATAGGAACAGATTGTATTACAGAAAGAATCGAACATACTGCTCCCATTGATTCTTTAAAATTCTGTGTTGCAATCGTTTTATAGGCCTTAAAAATCACACCTGATAAGAAGCCAAAAGTTGTTTGCAAATTCGTATCATTCCGAATCATTTGGAGAGCTTCGTTACCCAAAGTGAGCTCTTTTTTCAAAAATCCAACCCGAAACAACTCTTTTGCGCGACTTCTTACATTTGAGCCTTCTTCGCCCAAAGCTTGATTTAAGGTTTCCGCACCATCAGGGAATACGCCCTTTAGCAAGGTGTCATTCCACGACAGCCAAGTATCGCATAGCGTATCAATATAGTTATATATGCATTTGTTTGAAAAAGCCATATTGCTACCTTTGAAGCATGATTACGTGTTCGTATTCAATTTTTTCTTCGGCAGAGGACCTCGGTATTGACATACGATGGTCCTTTATCCGATACTTATAATACCCAATCCATTTAAAACCGACTTCTTCTCCCAAATGAGCGATGATTTCATGGGACGGAATAGCAACTTTTCTTATATTATTGTCGCCAATAATCATGTGATAAACGCCTCCGTCTTTAAGAGCGCTTCGTACACAAATTAAATTTTTATAGATATCGTTGAAATAAGCTCTCGCGGTTTCCGCCCTCATGCAATCAACCGAAGAAATTTTCATATAGTAATCCGAGAAAGCGTTGTCAACTTTTCGGTCTATTTGCTGATTTCTTCTTGCTTCATGGCCTATTTGGCTTTTGTGCAGATGGCTTATTTCACTGTTAGAGAGTGTCCCACACATTGCGCTTTCGATTTTTATACATCTTGTGTAGTCTAACGCATTGATATAGGGAGGAGATGTTATAGCGACATCAACAGACTCTTTTTTAGTTTCAAAATCAGAGGCGTCATTTCCAACCCATGTTATCCCAGAGGAGGCTTTTTTACAAGCGGCAGACATTTGAACAATAGCTTCATAATGCGCATCGAAACTAGACAAAAAAGAATCTTCCACCGATTTTGTTTTCTTTTTGTATTTTTTTGAAATATACGGTTTGAGCGATTGCCTCTCCATCAGCGAAACAGGCTTCACACAATCCGCAAACGTCACAAGAAAAAACGGTCTATATTTTTCGTCAGACAATTCCAGAATAGCATGTTTTAATCGGAGCAACTTTTCCAGGTTTCCATCTGAAAACCAACGTTCGATTCCCTTTAAATCAGGTGTGTCAGCAGGAGAAAAATCCGACCAGGAATTTATGATACTCTGATATGTTTCATCTATTTTTTTACAGTCCCTTTTCGAAAATACTGTTGTGCTGACAGAAGAAATTAATCTTGCAAAAGGGTCCATTTCAGCACCCAATGCATGATTCCCGCTTAACACCGTTTCGACGCCCGTTGTTCCCGACCCCATAAAAGGGTCAAGTACAGACAAATTTTTTCCTTTTTCTAACGACAAAACGGCCCTAGGCACAAGGAAAATGCTTCTAGCAGGATATCTATTGTAAATACGGTTGCCATATTCAGGCAGAGCTTTTGAAGACGGGAAACTAAGTTCGGCGCCCCACTTTAATTCATATGGATTGTACAAGCCCTTAAACGCAGTCATC
>DFKH01000095.1 GCA_002373815.1 Alphaproteobacteria bacterium UBA3650 | reverse complement strand
AATAATTTGACCATTTGGTAGGTATAAAAACAGGTGAGAGACATCACTTAAACAAGCAAATTTTTCACGTTGTTGCTTTTTGTAATTAGCAAAATCAGCCACCCGTGATAAAAGGCCATTGTCTTGAATTGTGTCCCAATAATCTTCATAAGAGGGTTCAGATTGAATCCATTTTTTATCTAAATGCCATAGCTCAGCAAAGGCATTGGAACATGCTAACAATTGTCCTGAAGAATTGAATAAACAAATGGCACTGGGCAATTGCTCGCAAAGGCGTCGTTGAGCCACTAACATATTAGATAAAATGTGATTCAGCTCTTCCTCAGTTTTAGTTTCTTGTCCATAGGTTAAAGTGTAAAAACGATTGTCTGATTGAAAAGGTAGACTCAGCCAACTGAGGTCATTTAAAGTATCCACTTTTTCTTGAGTCACTGCTTTGTTGGCAAAAAAAGTCAATCCTTTGGAATCACGAATGAATAAAGGAAAACCGAAAGAGTCCAAAGCATTGGCAAGAATGTTTTTGTGTTGTTCCATCAATGAGGAGAGATGCAATTGGCGAGTTAAATCGGTGATGTCTTGAAATGTGATTAAAAGTCCATGTTGTTTGGGCGCCTGAATAATAACACCAGACACAATAAAATACAATGAGGTCACAGTGTTTAATGAGAGTGAAAATGAAGTGCCATTTTGTTGGAGTTGTTGATAGGAATAATTTAATTTTTTTGCAGATTCAGCTGAAAAAGAATCAACAAGATGTGTCCATTTAATGGGTGTTTTAAGATTCAAGGAAAGAGCTAAGCTATGTGAAGTAAAAACCGAATCTTTTTTTGTAAAATCTTGATAGAAAACACCAACGGGAATTTGCGTGACAATGGTTTGTAATAGGCGATTTTGATGCTTTAAACGGCGACGGGTTCCAATTGTAATCATCCACCCAATTAAAACACCAACAAGAATACCCACTAATCCAGATATAACCCAAATAAGCATTAAAATTCTCCCTTTGTGCAAGATTTTCTGAATGAGAGTGCCTCATCCATATGAATCTTTAAAATTTCATCAGATTGGTCCATGTCAGCGATAGTACGAGCCACACGAATCATGCGATGAAAACCACGTCCAGACAGGTGTAATTGCTCCGCAACATGAATTAGTTGCTGGCGAGCTTCATCAGTCAAATTGGCGACTTGTTCTAAAACGCGTCCGTCCGCTTCTGCATTTGTTGAAATGGGCATATTTTTGAAACGATCGCCCTGAAATTCACGCGCCTTCAAAACTCGCGCTAAAATGGTAGCAGAATCTTCCCCACCTTCTAATTGCCCCAATTGCCAAGGGTTGATTAAAGGCACTTCAATTTGGATATCTATCCGATCCAACAACGGCCCCGAGATTTTAGATTGATATTCAGCAGCGCAACGAGGAGCACGAGAACATTCATGCCCTGGCACACCTAAATACCCACAACGACATGGATTCATCGCGGCTACAAATTGAAAACGGGCTGGATAGGTAATATGAGAGTTTGCACGTGCAACAGAAACCTCGCCCGTTTCTAATGGTTGGCGTAACGCTTCCAATGTTTGACGAGAAAATTCAGGCAATTCATCCAAAAACAAAACACCACGATGCGCCAAAGAGATCTCTCCTGGCTTGGCCTTTAATCCACCGCCAACCATAGCAGGAGTGCTTGCGTTATAATGAGGGGCGCGAAAAGGTCTTGTAGTGACAAGTTGCCCATCTTTCAAAAGACCTGCCACAGAATGAATTTTGCTGACTTCCAACATTTCCAAAGTAGAAAGAGGAGGTAAAATAGAGGGGAGTCGGGCGGCTAACATGGATTTACCAGAACCTGGGGGTCCCATCATCAAAAGATTATGTCCACCAACGGCGGCAATTTCTAAAGCACGTTTGGCACTTTCTTGCCCCTTGATGTCTTTCATATCTAATAAGGCAGAAGTTTCTGCATTATTCGGTGTGATAGGTGTAGGAGATGGTAAGGATTGAGTACCTTTTAAATGGTTGATCAATTCCAATAAATTGTGGGGAGCAATGATAGCATTATTGCCAGACCATAATGCCTCAGGTCCTTGTTCAAAGGGGCAAACAAAACCCATATCATACCCTGTAGCGGCGACGCTGGCAGGTAAAATGCCAGAGACTGGACGAATAGTGCCATCTAGCCCCAACTCACCCATCATCAGGTAATTAAAAATGGACTCTGGTTCCAAAATACCCATGGCACCCATTAATGCAACAGTAATTGGTAAATCGTAGTGGGTCCCTTCTTTAACAACATCAGCAGGAGCTAAGTTGACAGTAATGTGATTGGCGGGCAATGAAAGTCCAATGGCATGGAGAGCAGCCCGCACGCGTTCGCGGCTTTCAGCGATGGCCTTGTCTCCCAAGCCAACGATGGTAAAACTGGGTAAACCATTGGTGATTTGAACCTCAATGCTAATCTTTAAAACATCAATACCAGCAAAGGCAACAGAATGGGTGCATGAAATCATTAAAAATCCTTTTATTTTCAAAAAGTATACTCGAAAAAGCATTTTTTCACAAGAGTTTTTTTATGGCGTTTAAATGCTTTGTGATTTGCTTTTTATGTTAAATATGATATAATAATTTCATTATTTTTAATAAAAAGGAGTTTTTATGTCTGAGCATACTTTAAATAAACGCTTTCTGCCGTTATTATTATCACATTTTTTATCAGCAGTGAACGATTCTTTTGTTCGTACCTTGTTTATTTTTACAATTACATATCAAATGGCAATTTCAACACCCGTTGTGGTAATTCCCGCGGCTATCTTTTTTGCGCTTGCCTTTTGTGTGGGAAGTACTTTCGCAGGCAGTTGGGCAGATAAAATTTCTAAAAAGACCTTTTTGCTGATTGCACGTGCGGCTGAAGTTGCGGTGGCAGGTGCAGCATGGATGGCGTCCAGTTGGTCCTCCGTATCCTTGTTTTTGCTGATCGCAAGCACGATGGGCTTTTTGGAAGCATGCATTCGTGTGGCCAATTATTCATTAATTCCCGAATTAGTGGTTGAAAAAAAATGGGTGCGTGCAAATGCTTGGATTAAAAGCACAACATTAATTGGCTCATCTTTGGCAGCTCTTGGATTATCTGTCGTTGTGAAAGGGAATGTGGCTCAAAACTGGGTATGTTTTGGGGCTTTATTATTAGCAGTTATCAGCTTTGGGATAACTGCACTATTACCTAAACAAAAAGCTGTGGATGCAGAAGCCCCTGTGGTTCATAATCCGCTAGATGTGTTTGATCAACTGAGCAAATCCTTGCGCTTTCAATATGATAAATGGGCGTACATCATTGGTATTGCATGGTTTTGGGTAATTGGCGTATTGGTTTTGATGTTATCAGGTGAATATGGTCATACTATTTTAAAGGCACGTTGGTCTGTTGTAACATTTTTATCGGCGGGTGTGTTTCCTGTTGGCTATCTCATTGGTTCTTATTTAAGTGTTTGGTTCGCTAAACGTAAGCCATTAGGCGCTCAAGTTGTTGTAGTGGGGGCATTGATTTCTTTGGCACTGTTTGATTTTGCATTTGCGACACGTGCATTATCAAATATCCGTGTAGACAAAGCAATTACAGTATTTAAATTATTGACAAAGCATGGGCGCTATTGGCGTGTGATTGCCGATGTGTTTGCCTTCGGAATCTTGTTTGCCATGTACAGTATTCCATTTTATACGTTGTTGCAAAAACATACAACCCAAAAGGTCATGGGACGCACAATGTCGTTGAGTGGTTTGGTAAATGCAGTGACGGTCTCTGGCGCTTTGTTGGTTTCTCTAAGCTTGCGTTTGCTAGGATTAAATCTGGTGGGTATTGTCGTTGCCTTTGCTATAGCAAACTTGATTGTAACAGCCTATATGGTGCGGCTGCTGCCTGTTGTTAGTCGGCGCAAATTAATTCGCAAAGTGTTGAAAATGCTATTCCGAGTCAATATAAAAGGACTTGAAAATTTGGAAAAAGCTGGAAAGCGTGCCTTGATTGTGACAAATCACACTTCTTTCATGGATGTATTATTGATTTCGGCCTTTATTGATAAGCAAATTGTGTTTACAATTAGTGAACAAAAAATGAGTAAGCTGGTGGTTAAATTTATGACCTCTTTGGTGGATGTGAAACCGCTAGATGCTCGTTCACCTATGGCAGTAAAAGCAATGGTGGAAGAATTGCGTCAAGATAAACTATGTATGATTTTCCCACAAGGTTTAGTGGAAGGTGGCAACAGCCGTATGAAGATTTATGAAGGAGCGGCCATGATGGCAATGATGGGTGATGCGCCTATTTTACCGATTAAGATTACGGGTGCATGCTATACATTCTTTTCTCGGGTGATCGGAAAACGGTGTGAACGGCGTTGGTTTCCTAAAATAACATTGGATGTATTACCACCAGTTCCTTTCCAATATCCAGAAGATATGCCAAACAGAGAAAAACGTGAAAAATCTTCTTCTAAATTGTATGATATTGTGACAAATATGGCATTTGAAACATATGATATGAACCGAACAACATTTGAAGCGGTGGCAGATTGTATGAAAATGCGTGGGCGTTTTTATCCGATTTTGGAAGATACAGCACGCCAGCCAACAAAATTTATGTCAATGTTCTTGAAATCAATGGTGTTAGGTCGGCTGATTCGGAAAATGGCCCCGAATGATAAAATTGTGGGTATTATGATTCCAACTTCCAGTGCATGCGCATTGGCGGTGATGGGATTGCATGCGATAGGGAAAGTGCCTGCTATGATCAATTTTACAAGCGGTTTAAAAGCGATTGTAGCAACTTGTAAAACGGTAGGCATTGAAACGGTTGTAACGGCTCACAAAGTTGTGAGTTTGGCCAAATTAGAATCTGTCGTCGAAGAATTGGAAAAAAACAATGTGAAAGTGTTGTATTTGGAAGATGCAAAACCATTGTTGCGTACATGGGATAAATTGATGGGAATCGCAGGCGCTTTGGCTCCCAAAAAGATGTATCGTGGTGTGAAAAAGAAGTTCAATATTACTCCAGATGATCCTGCTGTGGTGTTGTTTACATCTGGCTCGGAAGGGTTGCCTAAAGCGGTGTTCTTGACACATAAAAATATCTTGGCGAACTGTTTGCAAACATATTCTCGTTTTGATGTAACAGAAAAAGATGTGTTTTTGAATTGTTTGCCAATGTTCCACTCATTTGGTTTAACAATAGGGATGTTCTTGCCATTTTTGTATGGATTAAAGACATTTTTATATCCAACCCCATTACATTATCGCATTATTCCAGAAATTGCGGCCAGTTGTCGGGCAACCATTTTCTTTTCAACAGATACCTTCTTGTCTGGCTATGCACGTTGTGCCAATCCATACGATTTTAATACATTGCGTATTGTGGCGGGGGGTGCTGAAAAGATTAAAGAAGAAACACGCAAAGTATGGCAAGAAAAATTTGGTGTTCGCGTGTTTGAAGGTTATGGCGCAACAGAGTGTTCTCCAATCATTTCCGTGAATACTTTTTTACACCAAAAGAATGGCTCTGTGGGGCGCTTGGTCCCAGGCATTGAATATAAATTAGTGCCTGTAGAGGGGATTAAAGAAGGGGGCGAATTATGGTTGAAAGGACCAAACGTGATGAAAGGCTATATGCGCCACAGTGATCCGTTGCACTTGGATCCGCCAAAGGATGGATGGTATGACACAGGAGATATCGTTGATGTGGATGAGGATGGCTTTATCTTTATCAAGGGTCGTTGTAAACGTTTTGCCAAAATTGGCGGTGAAATGGTGTCATTGCTGGCTGTGGAGCAGGTAATCGCGAAGGAATTCCCTGAGACAATTTTGGGGGCGGTCAGCATTCCCGACGAGAAAAAAGGAGAACAAGTGGTCTTGATTACAACGAACAAGGAGATTACAAAAGAGCGTTTAATTGAACTCTTTAAACGTGTGGGAATGACGGAATTAGGGTTGCCAACGCATATTATTACAACGGATGAACCGCCTTTGCTTGGGACTGGTAAGTTTGATTATGTGACCGCTAAAGAAATGGCGTTAGCCGAAGTCAATAAGGCTTGACATCATCTGAAAAAAAACGCCTCCGATTTGATGAGGCGTTTTTTTATTGACATAGGGTCATATTTCATTTAAAGTGAAGCCAAGAGGTGTGGAAAAATGAAATATTTAAAACAGAGTTTTAAAAACGCAAATACGG
>DFKH01000056.1 GCA_002373815.1 Alphaproteobacteria bacterium UBA3650 | reverse complement strand
CTTGATTTTTTTCGGCATGTCCCACACCAGTAATTGTTTTTTTGATTTGATTCGGTGTGTATTCGCCGACTTCTAGCCCAAATAATGCTGGTGTCATCAAAACAACGCCCCGAGCTTGTCCTAATTTTAAAGTTGAAGAGGGATTTTTATTCACAAAGGTTTCTTCGACGGCGGCTGTATCTGGTTTCCATTCTTCAATCAATTTTTTAAGCGATTCGTGTAGCTCGCTTAAACGATTCGCGAGAGGTAATTTCTCGTCTGGATTGATAACCCCAGCTGCTATAAAAACAAAACGGGTGCCTTGTTTTTCTACAAGACCCCATCCTGTATGTCTTAATCCTGGATCCAACCCCAAAATCCGCATTCAACTCTCCCTTATATTAAAGCTGAGCCAGAATATCCTCGGCAATATCAGCATTGGTGATAACGCGTTGTACATCATCATCTTCGTTCAAATCTTCGACAAAGCTCATTAATTTTTGAGCTGTTTCCAAGTCGGTGATAGGTGTTTCCACCGTTGGTTTCCAATCGATTCGTGCCACATTTGGTGTGCCCAGTTTTTGTTCCAAAGCATCTCGAACGGCACCTAAATCTTCTGGTTTGCAGGTAATTTCATGAGCTGATTCAGTGGTTTGTACATCGTCTGCTCCTGCATTCAATGCTTCTTCAAACATGGCGTCTGCTGTCGCAACAGCCAAAGGAAACTCTAAATAGCCAATTTTTTCAAAGTTAAATAAAACTGTGTCCCCAAAGGATCCACCACGTTTTGTGAATAAGGCACGTAAGTTTGGTGCCGTACGCGCACGATTGTCCGTCAAGGCTTCCACAATGATGGCAACATGTCCGGGGCCATAACCTTCATACCGTACTTCCTCATAGTTGCTGGTGTCAGCGGATTGACTTCCCTTGGCAATAGCACGTTCAATGTTATCTTTTGGCATATTTTCGCTGCGTGCATTTTGAATGGCTAAACGCAAGCGAGGGTTACTGTTTGGATCGGCGCCACCTGTTTTGACGGCAACAGTAATTTCACGAGCACACTTGGAAAAAACTCGAGCACGAGCTTTATCTTGCGCCCCTTTACGGTTCATAATATTTTTAAATTGTGAATGTCCTGACATAGTTTTCCTTTCGTTTGAATAGGTGGGATTATATCATATTTTTATTGTATTTTCAAGGGTGTCACCCAAAATGATTGGCTGAATCGCTTTTGCCTTGAAATTTTTGTTATCAATATTTACGAGGACTGCTGATAATGTGGATGTTTCTTTGGCAGGTTCGAATCTCATGCGTTCTGTGCCTAATCCAAAATGAGAAAAAGCCGTTTCTTTCGTCATGCCAAGGACTGAAGTGTAATCACCGCACATGCCAACATCTGTCATATAAGCTGTTCCTTTTGGTAAAATATGGGCATCCATTGTGGGAATATGTGTGTGTGTGCCGACAACCAAAGCGGCCTTTCCATCCAAAAAATAGCCCATGGCAACTTTTTCTGCGGTTGTTTCAGCATGATAATCCAAAATCAGAATATCATATTCTGTTTGGTGTTCGTCTATAAATGTTTGAATTGTTTTAAATGGATCGGCTAACTCTAATTTTGAATTCATGAAGGCTTTGCCTAAAATTTGGGTTACACACACTCGAACCTTTCCAATGGTAAAAATGTGAAATCCCTTGCCAACTGTATCTGTGGGATAATTTAAGGGGCGCACCAAAATATTGTCTTTTTGCCAGATTTGAGTCACATCCATTTTATCAAATGTATGGTTGCCCATTGTCATTACATCAACACAAACTCGTAATAATTCTTGATACGTTTTGGGGGTTAGACCTAATCCATGTGCTGCATTTTCGGCATTTAAAATAATGGCATCTAAATGATATTTTTCTTTTAACCTTGGGACATATGTTTTAATGGCTTTTCGCCCAGCTTCCCCCGAGATATCGCCACAAAACAAAATTTTCATTGCTCTAAACTTTCTGCTAACACCCCAACTTTTAGGGCTAAATTTTGAATGCTTTGTGCAATTTGATCTGTTGTTTGTTCCAACATTTGTGCATTTGTGGCACGTTCAAGGTTGTGTTTTTCTTCGGCTAATAACAAGCAAATCATGGCAAGTAGCTGTCCCTCTTGCATATAACCGATAGATTTTGTGAGTGCCTCGGCTTTTTTATCCAACTGTTCGGCCAGCTCGCGCATATGGGTATCCTGTCCATCATTACAGGAAAATTTGTAAAAACGTCCGCCAATTTTTAAAGAGACAACAGCCATTTTTATGCCTCCTGTTTTTGTTGATAACGATTAAGAGCTTTGTCAATGCGATCATGTGTTTGCCGAATAACACTTTTTAATGTTGCAATTTCTTCGGCCGCACGACTGTTATTTTTTTTGGTTGCGTGAATAGCGGATTCTAAACGCAAGACGGATTGTTCTAAATTTGTAATGGCTTGTTTAATTTGTTCCATTAATAGCTCTCCTTTATTCTTTGAATAAGATAACAGATTTTGTTTTATTCGTCCAGCAAAAAACAGCATTTTTAAAAAAAACTTGTGTATTTTAAGAAAAATCTTTACAATAGGTGTATAAATCAACATTTGAAAGGATAAAAAATGAAGAATATTGGCGAATTGATGGCAAAGGCACAAAAGGTGCAATCACAGATGACCATTTTGCAATCTAAAATGGAACAGCAAGAATTTTCTGGTGAAGCAGCAAATGGTGCGGTCAAAGTGGTCATGACAGGAAAGGGAGTTCCAGTTTCAATTCATTTGGACAAATCGGTTGTTGATCCAAATGATACGGAAACATTGGAAGATTTACTGTTGGTTGCTATGACAAATGTGCGTGATAACATTGATACATATATGGCCAATGAAATGGAAAAAATGCAATCTTCTTTGGGATTGCCTCCTGGATTTAAGTTACCGTTTTAAATGTCTGCTCCACAAATTGAACATCTTATCCAATTATTGTCTCGATTGCCTGGGTTGGGACCTCGATCGGCGCGACGTGGGGCTTTGTTTTTGATGAATAAACGAGATAGTCATTTCGTTCCACTGATTCAAGCGATGCAAGAGGTAGCTGATCATGTGAAGGTGTGTCCTGTTTGTGGGAATATGGATACAGAAGTGCCTTGTAGTATTTGTTCAAATGCCAAGCGAGATAGTTCTCAGATTTGTGTGGTGGAAGATGTTGCCGATTTGTGGGCGTTGGAACGTGCTGGTTTATTCAAAGGGCATTATCATGTGTTGGGGGGCGTTTTATCCGCTTTAGATGGGGTTGGTCCAGATGAGTTAAAAATCGAAAGCCTGATGGCGCGTGTACAGTCTGGGAGTGTGCAAGAGGTGATTTTGGCTTTGCCTGCGACGGTAGATGGGCAGACAACAGTGCATTATTTGGCTGAAAGATTGTCAAAATACCCGTTGAAAATTACCACCCTTTCACGAGGTGTGCCTCTGGGCGGAGAATTGGATTATTTGGATGATGGGACGATTCAGATGGCCTTCAAATCTAGAAGAGATGTATAAAGTTAGCTTGCTTTTTTGTGCAAAATCAGCTATAATCACTCTATGACAGATTTATCTCATATTCGTAATTTTTCCATTGTGGCGCATATTGACCACGGCAAAAGTACGCTTGCTGACAGAATACTGGAAAAAACAGGCGTTTTCGAAAAACGCGAGATGGTTGAGCAGATCCTTGACAGCATGGAACTTGAACGTGAGCGCGGCATTACAATCAAAAGTAAGGCCGTACACATGACATACCGTGCAAGAAACGGCCAGGATTATATTCTCAATCTCATTGATACACCCGGTCATGTTGACTTTACCTATGAAGT
>DFKH01000097.1 GCA_002373815.1 Alphaproteobacteria bacterium UBA3650 | reverse complement strand
AAAGAGAAGAAGAAGAAAGAAAAAACACGTATATTGCTTTCTATATTGCAATAGCTTTATTGGTTACTATATCAATTCTTCCTGTTTGCTTTAACTGGAGCTTGGTTAACCCAAAAAATGATTTAACCCCTATAGAAAGGATACGAGTAATGGGGTCTCTTGTTTGGGCAATGCTACCCGTATATGTTCCTATTTTGTGGGTTGCTATTTTTTCAAACAGAAAAATAAATTTATCTAAAAAATTAATTGAAGAATATTCTTATAAGGAAGCTGTAGCAAAGACATATGAAGGTTTGTCAACTCAAATTCAGAAGTTAGATGATGGGGATGAAATTTCTAAAAATTTAAGAGAGAGATTAATCACTATAACTCTTGATGCTAATGCAGATAATCCTGGAAAATACATTAATAATTATGATAAAAGCGATAACCCCATTTTAGATATCTTAAACAATAAAAATTTATTGAAAATCGTCCAAAAAGACAATTGGAAAGATATTTTAGATCATTTGTATAAACTTTTACATAAAAAAGAAAACAAAACTGATGAAGAAAAAGAATAAGGGTATTAATGAAAAATACATATGCTAAGCCTATATTATCCACTGCCGAAGAAAGTTCATTACTAAAAAATGCAACTATCGTTTTTGATACAAATATTTTATTAAATTTTCATAAATATTCTACCAGTACCTTCCAAAATGCAAGTGATATTGTTGGGAAACTTAAAGACAGATTATTTTTACCTTATCAAGTAGGTTTAGAATATTATCAAAAAAAGTCTGGAATTATAAAAGAGCAAAAAGAATTATCAGATTCTTTAAAAAAAGCTATTGATAAATTTTTCAAAGGGCTGAATTTACATAAAGGATCTGATTTTTATTCAATTATTGAAAAATATGGAAAGGAAATTAAAGAAGCAATAACCCAAAAAGCTGAAAAAATAAAATCTCCAAAACCAGAAGAAATCACACAATTTTGGGAAAGTGTATATCAAGGGAAAATTTCTTCTGCCCCAAAACCAGAAGAACTTATCAAATTATGTGACCTCATTAAGAAAAGATATGAATTTGGAATTCCTCCTGGTTTTAGTGATTTAGCTAAAAAAAGCAATCCGTATGGAGATGCTCTTATTTGGTTTGATATATTAAAATATGCAAAAAACAATCAAAAAGACATTATTTTTGTTTCAGAAGATACAAAACCTGATTGGGTGAAAGATGGAAATTTAAGACTGGAATTAGTTGAAGAATTCCAGACAGAAACGCACCATAAAATTAAGCATTATACTTTTGAAGCCTTTCTGAAAAAGATATCCAGACAACAAGGAAGTACGCTTTCTCCAAATACACAAAAAGAATTAAAACGTGTGGCAGAAAACATTAAACAAATCCAAGAAAAATATCAGGATTGGTGGGAAAGTAGTGGTATAAAAAACTCCATAAAAGCTTTTGATGATAAGTGGTACAATCCATTAAAATCAATAATAGAGGATAATCTACAAAATTATTCTTTAAATCCAATACAAAATGCTTTATGTGGTCTTAATCCACTAGAAAAGGCATGCCCTGATTTATATAAACCTCTGCATCGTCTTATTGAACCCAATATTTCTACTTTGGATGAATTAAATAAAAAATTATAAATTCTATAGAAAAAAATATTCCTATCCAACACTCTTTGGTAAATGTTGCAAGGTATTTGAAAGATAGACAAAGTTAATATATACGTTTACCCAATTCAATATCAAATACCGGAGAATCAACAGTCAGATCATTCGCTGATTTTGTATCTAATACTTTAATTGACCTTATTTCAAATTTCATTCGTTCTGGATTTTTTCGATATGCCTTTTGAAATTCAACATAAGAATATTGATTAGGCGGTGATAATCTTTTAATCCAAAAATCTTTATATTCACGATATTCATGTGTCTTAACACCAGATTTGATTTTTTCAAACCAAATATCTTTCAGGACCAGTTTTAATGTGTTTGTCATAATTTATGATGCCATTACTGAAAACAATGTTGGGTTTTTATCATCTTCATCTTTCAATATAAGATTTCCAGTATTAAGTAGCTCAACGATGTTTTTTGCTATTCTTTGTATAACAGGAACAGATACGCTATTACCTGCTTGTTTGTATAAATGACAATCACTCATACCTTTAGGAAATTTGAAATCATCAGGAAAGCCTTGGAATAAAAAACATTCACGAGGTGTTAATTTTCTAATTCCATAATTATCTAATACAAGAGGTACATTATGGCCACCCATTCCCATATTTGCTGTTAGAGTAGGACATACACCACTTTTGTTTTCTCTCACATATACACGTCTTAGTTGATATATTGTATTTTTCTTAACAATAGTATCTTTTAACATAGACTCATAACAAGGAAAATTTTTATAGTAGTATTTGTCATCTTGTTTTTTTGTAACATCTACTATATCACTAATTTTTTTTGTGAGAGGAATGGTAGTTGGAAAATAGAATTTGTCACATAGTTCTTTTTCTCTAAAACCAACGACATATATTCTTTCTCTATTTTGTGGTACATTTCCATATTCACAACTATTTAAGACCTGATATCTAACATAATAACCGTTTTGTCGAAAAGCATCTAACATAATATTAAAAGTCTTTCCACCATCGTGAGAAACCAAATTTTTAACATTCTCAAAAAAGAAAGCTCTAGGTTTTTTATCTATCAGAATTCTTAAATATTCAAAAAACAGATTTCCTCGTTCATCATTAAAACCTTTCCTATATCCAGCAATTGAGAAGGCCTGACATGGTGCCCCGCCTAAAACTAAATCAACATTAGGCATATCTGCAGTATCTAATTTCGCAATATCACCTTCTACTAATGGATGTGTAAAGTTTTCTCTGTATGTTTGACAGGCATATTTATCAAAATCGTTTGCATAAACAATTTCTACACCATTATTTTTGAAACCTAGACAAATTCCACCAACACCAGCGAATAAGCTAATTGCTTTTAATTTTGACATAAGATACGCTCCTTTTTTATTGCGGCATGCTGCAATCATACTGAAAAAATGGTAAAAATACAATTAAAAAAAACAATTTTTTAGATTAATTTGCTGGGATGGTCTTTTTTCTCTTGAAAATCAAGTGACTATACTGTATCCTAAGGTAGGTGTTTAACTGGGATTTTGAGAGGTACTCAATGACAACCACAATTAAGATTGATAAAGATGATATCTTAAAAACAATATATTTTATCGTTGCACTTACCCAAAGACAAAATAGTTCATCAATGCAAGGAGCGCTAAGCTCTAAGGGAGATCAAATTGGTGGAATTTTTGATCGTTGGATTAATACAATCCCAGAGAGTCTTGTATTTAAGAAAATAATATTACCGGAATTTGGATTTTCTAACAAAATCGATATTGTATCTGACTTTTATATGTATAATCCCAGAATTGCAGGTATTGCTCCAGATATAATAGGTATTCGTCTTAAAAATAAAATTATTCCGTTTGCTGTTTTTCAAGAAAAATGGAAAGCGGTAGAAGGTATGCCTCAAATTGAAATAAAAACATTCAAGAAACCTCAAAAAATGGTAAATTTGCGCAATCAAAACTATGATAATAAGTATCTTGTTATGGTTGAAAGTGAATTAAGGATTGACTATCTTCTCCCATTTTTTGAAAAAAGTATTTTTAAGGATGAAATTTATTCTAATTTAGTAATGGATGATGAAGCATTTATTTTGTCAAACAATGAACAAAATATTCAAAGTATTAACAAGGTAGATGCAACAGATAATTCTATAGGTAGCATTACATTACTAAAGATAACTACTGCCAGTGCATTTATGGGAGCATCAACTTTTTGTGAAAGTACTGTAAGTGTTCAATATATTAATGATATTTCAGAAAAAAAAGAAACACGGGTAAATTGTCTTGAAGAAATTCCTTTATCCAACTATTGTGATTTAACAAATATAGGATTGTATCGTTTTAATTCTAATTGGTATGAAGGCATAACTGATAATAATATCCCATACTATACAAAAAACTCACGGGGTGTTTCTAACAAGTTTTTATACAGAACAGTAGATTTATACATTGATAATATAGATGCTATTAAGATTATTAAAAAATCTAATAGCTCAATATATATTAAAACTAGTGCGATATCCCAGATTAATAATTTTAAACTTAATGCAAATTCAATATATCGCATTGATTTTGCTGTATTAGATAGAAGCTCTAATAGTGGAGAAGAATACTTTATGCAAAAATCTTTAGTATCTTATGTTCCATCATATTTTGAAAATCTCAAAAATGATTTTCGCATGATTATTCAACAACATACGGAGGATTAGACAATGAAGAAAGAAACAATTATTTTAAAAGATGGATCTCAAGTAGTTGGGGACGCTTTTGATTTTGAGGATTTTAAAAAATTACAAGATATATTTAAAGATTGGTTAAAAATAAATAAAAAATTAAAAGAATTGGGTGGTAGAAATTTAAATGTTCCTGACGTTTTTAGTGAAGCATTATTTTGTTTGGCATTTAATGCTATAAGAACAAATGGAACGGCTTATTCTTATGATTGTGTGATTCGCAATACTGGAGAGGGTGTTCAAGTAAAATCAGCATCAATTCCAAATGATTGTACATCATTCGGCCCAACTTCAACATGGGATTTGCTGTATTTTGCAGACTTTGCTCCCAATGGAAAGGTTGATGGATGTGTCAAATTTTATAAAATAGAAGATCAAGATGTTTATTCACTGGTTTTAAATTCAAAAAAACATGAAACATTTAAAGATCAACAATTACAAGGAAGACGTCCTAGATTTTCAATTCAAGATTCCATTATTAGACCTAAGGGACTGAAACCAATCAAAACCATTGATTTAATTTCTGGGACAATTAGCTAATCTTACCAAGATCGTTCATCATCCTCTCTGCTTTCTGGCAACTCTCCATGTTCATCTATGGAATTTCGTTTGCCATCATCATAATTGTCTCTTTCAATTTCACCACGATGGATGTAATCTTCAGCAGTTGGCTCTCGTCTATTATAGTCCTGATTATGATAATTATTCCTTTGATTCATAATCCCGTGAAATAATGCACTAAAGAATCCCATAATTTTATTCCTTTCTTATATAAGAATACTATATTTTGAACAATTTAGCAATAAAATAAAGCATTGAACAAGTATTTGATATTTTTCTGTGTTGCATTTTCTAAATTTATCTTTTATAATACCTAACAGCTGAAATGCCCGTTTCAGCGACGGATATACAAAATCCAAGATCGATATGGGTAAGACCTACTTATGAACAGTAGGAATTTTACATTAGGGCATCTACCTACTCAAGGGTGGATGCCAGTGAATAAGGCCTCGGCCCAATAACTGGGCTACTTTTCATATCGATCGTAGTTTGTACATCCACCCACCTTTTATGGTGGGTGTTTACATTGAAACACTATGAAAGGCAAGCCGTGGCAAAGAGTTGTGTGTTTTTCGGTCACCGTTGGATTTCACTTTCTGAGCAAGAAAAAACACTCCTTCAGAACACAGTTATAGATTTAATTACCAATGAGGGTGTCACAGACTTTATCTTTGGTGGATATGGCAATTTTGATTCAATCGCATATCAAACTGTTTCTGAAATCAAAAAACAATATCCAAACATCAGACGTATTCGTGCTTTGGCTTATTTTCCAAGAGATAAGGAAGACACTGATCGCCTAAATCGACTCTATGATTTTGTATTTTTACCAGAAGGAACAGAAATCGGCCCCCAAAGATATGCCATCACTAGGCGCAACCGAACTTTAGCCAAAGAATGTGATTTTATGATTTGTTATGTGATGTCCAACTCAGGGGGAGCATACACAGCCATGAAAACAGCTAAAGCAAATGGAAAAACTGTCATTAATATAGCAAAAAGTCCTCTGGGAGAGTGAGTTCTGGCTTAGATGGGTAGGCAAATATACTACTTTTTAGGTTCATCGACTCCAGAATTGGCTTAAAAATTTTCTGGGATTGGCAAATGGACGTGTACAATTCAAAACCATCACGATATAATAAAAAGTGTGATACAAAGTGTGATACACGAAAGGACAAAACATGAGAAAAGCCCATAAAATCAAATACTCTGAGAACAAATGGTGCGTAACCCTCCGCGCTCACCATTTAAAAAGCCTTATTTTACAGGCTTTTCGTAAAAAGACTCCATCGCAAGATCAGGGGTCTTTTAATTTTGCAAAATCTAATCATTTCAAGCACTTACAAAATCTGCACTCCCGCAAAATCAGTACCCATAAAAAGTGTGATGCAAACTGTGAGGCAAGTGTGATGCAATTTCGGAAGTATTCTCACCATTTTTCTCCAAACATCCGTCTCTGGCTCCGCAAAAGTGCAAAATATCTAAGCTTAAAACTTCCATTTAAAACCTAGGTTTGCCTTGGCTCTGGTTTCACGATCTATATAAGAAATAACAGAAGCAGAAATACCATAACCATTTGTATCATAATTGAACCCAGCTCTCGCAACTGCTCGATTATCTGTCCTCTTTTCATCTCGTAAAGTAAAGGCACCATTCATACCCCTCATTCCAACATCCATTTTATACGGATCTACAAACTCATGATACGCAGATGCACCAGCCATAAACTTCACCTTACCGTTTTCCTTTATGTTTGTTTCATGTGTTGCATATAACCCTACGCCACTTTCCACAGAATATGTCCTCTGTGTCGGAATATATAAGCTATATTCTTTTGCTTCTTCATGGCCTTTTTGTTCATAGCCAAGCATATTAAATTCGGCCGTTGGCTCGAACCTCCAATCACCAAAGGTTATCGGATAACGAGCTTCGTTCATCAACCCAAATATCCGCTTTTCAATCGTTCCATCATACGTCTTGTCATTAAAACCAGTACGATCATAAGTACCACGTGCATAGCCTAATCGAGGAGATGTCACAAACTTAAATCCGCCTGCTTTATATCCTATCGGTACAATCATTTGATACATACTGTCCAAACGTGTGTTCTTGTTGTCATTATCACTTCGAATATCCGTAAACGCAACACCTAATCCAACCGACCAGATACCATCCGTTTTGTTCGTTAGTGTATATCTGCTATTAGACCCCGTATCCCCTTTGAACGCCATCGGAGATGATACTGAACCTGCCATACTCAAATGATCTTCTTTCATGTTGAACAAGTTATTGTTCATATCAAAGTTCAGCTCGCGCATCATCGTCATATCCTCAAACGCAAAACGTGACAACATCTCCTTCCCCATCAACTTATCAAACGCATCTGTAAGAGCTGATTTTGTTGCCATTTCTTTTAACATATTAAAGAACTTCTCATTATTAGCTCCTGCATAGTTCTGTGTTAAGAACTTCGCAAAACTTGCATTCTCTGTCACAGCATCGAAGCTCTTCATACTCATCACCACATCATGTCCATTATCCGCCAAACTGGCATCAAATAATGCGGACTCAGAAATCAGATTTAACCCACTGGTATCACCGGCGTTGATCATATCCTTTTCCACATAGGTTGTATTAAAGCCCTGTGTGGTTAAATCAGCGCTGATATTTAAATCACCTGACATCTCATCTTCAATATTAAACTGTGCCCCTTTCGTGGCCACCAGTTTACCTCCCATACTCGCCGAACTTAATGACGAGGTGGACATTGATCCGGCGTTCAATAAAGTCCCACCATTCAGGACAATATAATTATCCCTGTCGGATGTAATTGTGCCGGAACAATTCGAACAGGAGACCCCGTCAATGGTGATTGTCCCTGTGTTCTTAACTGTCACATTGGTGCCATTCGCCACATAAATTCCATAGGCATCATCCACCCCGGACAGGGTGATATTGCCATCATTTTGAATGGTTTTAGACGACGTATTGTTCCCTTCCACATAAATACCGTAGGCTTTCCCTGTCCGTCCAGTGGGCGTGTAGGTAATGTCATCAGAGGTGTCTGTTGTACCATTATCATCCGTCCATGCTTCACGCTTGATAATAATATTACCTCTGTTGGTGGCAGAAGCATTTTGAGGTACATAAAGCCCTGCCGCAAAGGTCGTATCCGTTTCTGGAGCAACTGTATCTGTGTTGACTGTATATTTTCCCCCAAAATAGTTGATGGTAATCGTATCCCCCACCGCATGCGTGATGGATTTTTTCCCATAAATCCCAACAGCGTTACCGCCTGTGGATGTTATATTGATGGTGTTGGTTGCTGTATTATTACTGGAACTCTCGGAAGAAATAACTGTTTGCCCATACATTCCGTAGGTTGTACCTATACCGGTGTTTTTTTGAGTAATTGTGTTTATAGCCGTCTGGTTTGATCCTGACGAAGCATAAGCACCATACGTGCTACCTATTCCTCCTTGTATTCCGTAAATGTCTCCGCCACCATTGTTTATTTGATCAATTGTGTTTGTAACCATATGGTTTGATCCTGACAATGCATAAGCACCATGAGTGAGGTCTTCAACATAGGGGCTTAACCCATATATTCCATACACACTCCCATTGCCATTGTTGATTTGAGTAATTTTGTTTGTAATCGTATCGTTTGATCCTGACCAAGCATAAGCACCCTGGATATGCGATCCATACATTCCATAAATGCTCCCATTCCCTTTGTTGGTTTGAGTAATTGTGTTTGCAGCCGTAATGTTTGATCCTGATGAAACACAAGTACCAGCGACGACGGAATCACTTGCATATATCCCATACACACTCCCATTGCCAATGTTGGTTTGAGTAATTGTGTTTATAGCCGTTTGGTTTTCTCCTGAGTTAGTACAAGAACCGTAGATAAAATTCGATCCATATATTCCGTAAATGTCTCCATCCCCATTATTGGTTTGAGTAACTGTGTTTGTAGCCGTCTGGTTTTCTCCTGAGTTAGTATAAGAACCATAGATAAAATTCGATCCATATATTCCGTACACAGTCCCATCACCTGTATTTACTTCGGTAATAACACTGGTACCATCGTCCACCTGCCCATACGATCCCTCCAATCCAATCACATCCCGATACTGATCATTTTCCAGTTCGATAATGCCGTTGTTATTGTTGGAGGCAGTTTTACCAATCAAATCTTCCCCTTTTAATACACAATTACCTGCACCATCTCGGCCATATCCTTCAGCACATACATTACATGATGTTCCAGTATATCCCGTCGGACACCCCTTTGATCCACCGCCACCTCCACCGCCGCCACCGCCGGCAATGGCTGCCGCACCGCCGGCCGCCAACAAAATACCACCTGTCCACCATGCCCATGTCGGGACTGACGCCACTACGGAACCTCCCTCTGAACCCGTGGTCGCTGTTGCTGCCTTTGCTGTTGTCTTTGTTGTTTGTGTTGTCGCTCCTGCATAACTAATCTTTCCGGAATTTACCCCTTCTGCCCATTTCACATACCCTTCATTAAATTGCCTTGCTGTTTCTGATGGAATCCTTCTCATACACGAATGGTTTGTTGATGCTCCCGCCTGTCTTAATAAGACAAATGATGAATAATCTTGTCGATAAACTGATTCACATAACGCCGAATTGCCATTCGCATTTGATGCGTCTATAGAATATCCTTGCGATTTTAATTTTTGTATTCCAGACAAATCACCCTTTTGTGCATAATAATAAAATGCTTGTGGCACCGTCATTTGATAGGCCCCAAAAGCCTCCGTTGCTAAACACAATGCCACCAATCCTACACACGTTTTTTTCAGCATGATACCTCCCTCATACAATGGTATTTTCTTCCATTATGCATAATCTTAATTATTATAGCAACTCTTTTTTTATGTGATCTAACTTTAAAACAGATTCAACAACATATTCGACATTTGATATTTCTATAGTTTTGAATGTTTATTGGCCCTAAAATTTGCCTGAAAATTTACTGGGGGTTGCAAATGGACGTGTACAATTCAAAACCATCACGATATAATAAAAAGTGTGATGCAAAGTGTGATACATTGAGAGGAAAAATATGAAAAAATTCAATAAAATCAATTGGTTCTGCAATCGGTTCGAATCCCTCTGCGCTCACCATTTTGAACAAGTCGTCTGAAATGGCGACTTGTTTTCAATTTCGACATCAATTCATTCTGCACTGCCATTTGAATTCATTGTGTCTCACTGCTTTACACGCAAAAATAATTTACTGAATTATTTTTATTTGCTCAGTTATTTACAAGCGTTTACTTGCACTTCACTTTCACATATCCGTTGGATTTAGTACTCGTTGTGCAATATATTTTTTTGGGGTTCTTACCGGTCGCAGCAGCCACTCTAGCACGTTCTGCATCAATAAGTCCTTGGATACGAGATTCTTCATTTGCTTCTCTTTGTCCTTCGGCAAAGCTACGTGTCATCATGGCTTCTTGTTCTTGTAATTCTTTTTCATGACGCATCTGCTCAATTTGTTTTTGTCCCAGTTGTTGAATGCAAGGCCACAAATGTGCACCAACACCACCATACCCCCAATATTGAGAACATCTATTGGTTAGCTCATTCAATTTAGATTGCATGTTCTGAACACCGCGCAAACTATACGCCGAACCATATCCGTAAGCTTGCATATATTCATCATAAAACATTCGACAACTCATGTAGTTTTGTGTGCCTGGAGAAAAACCAAATTGAGCGCATTGTTCACGCAAAATTTCTTCCTGACGATACGCGGCTGCACGTTGCTCTGCTTCGGAAACACAACCGCTCAAAAAGAAAACAAATGTCAATAATAAAAATTTCATTTCTCCCTCATTCGTCCATATATTTACGGCCTGATTTCCAATAGTCGTATCCAGTTTTAACCGTCAAGATGGCTGCCCCCCATAGAGCAATCCACCCTGTCCAAGTCAAAAATCCAGAGGCAAATCCAGAATAATTTGCTTTTGCAACCATTAAAACAGGCAAAGCCACCATTTGGCAAGCCGTCTTCCATTTGGCTAATTTGGTCACAGGACACCCCACCTGAATCTCGGCCAAAAACTCACGCAAGCCAGACACCAAAATCTCACGGCATAAAATAATGACAGCCGGCACAACCATAATGCTGTCTAATTTCCCTTGCCAAGCAAGCATAATCAAAATAGATCCGACCAATAACTTATCAGCAATTGGGTCCAACACACGCCCAAAACGAGACAGTTGTTTTAAATGACGCGCCAAATAACCATCCATATAGTCTGTAATTCCAGCGGCAATAAATAAGCCTACTCCAATCCATGCCCAAGTTGGCTTGTCTGCGTTCTCGGCAATCTTATCCAAAAACATTGTCAACACAATCGCAGGAATAGCCCAAATGCGTCCCATTGTCAAAAGATTTGGGATATTCATTCCCTTACGAACAGCTTGAGCTGTTGTCTTTACTTTTTGTACCATTTCTTTGCGACGTTGTGTCTTTATTTTGTGCTGTTTATGTGTCATGCCTCTACCTCCATTGTAAATGCATTATATACTAACCATGGAAAAAAGTATAGACTTTTTTTGCAATTTTTTCATTAAAGCCGGGAACCTGCATCAACTGGCTCATAGACGCTCCTGAAATAGCGCGCACAGATCCAAAATGTGTCATCAAATCTTTTTTACGTTTTGCCCCAATACCTTCTATATCCAACAAAGTTTCATGAAACATTTCACGTGATCGTTTTGCGCGATGAGAGCCAATTGCAAAGCGATGAGCCTCGTCACGCAAACGTTGCAATAAAAACATCAATTGACTTTTATGATCTGGAATGATTGGCGTTGTGGGAGCGGTATCCAAAAACAGCGTTTCCAAACCTTTGTCATGTTGCCCTGCCCCTTTTGCCATTGCTAAAACACGTATGCCATTTACTCCCATTTGATGAAAGACGTCCAACACCTGACTCATTTGTCCTTTACCACCATCCAAAATAATCACATCCGGTAAATCATTTTCTTTGATTCCGCGTTTTAAACGACGTGTCAATACCTCTCGCATCATACCGAAATCATCATTGGTTTGTTCTTTCTCGATATTAAAGCGACGATACAGATTTTTTTGGAACCCCTGCTCTGTGGCAACAATCATAGCCCCCACTGCTGCGGATCCTTGAATATGGCTATTATCATATACTTCAATTTTATTCAATGTTGATACGCCCAATAATTCTTTTAAGGCTTGCCAATTTTCATGTGCCACCGCTTCTTTATCCATATTTTGTCGAAGTGTTTGTGTGGCATTTTGCAACGCCTCTTGCATCCATTGACGACGTGCCAATCGGAACGGGGGATGCAGGACTTCAACCTTTTTCCCTGCCATTTGTGACAAAGCCGCAGCAAAAGCTTCACGATCTTCCATTTCTTCCGAAACGCAAACTACCGATGGCGGTGCTGCTTTATCGTAAATTTGCAGCAAAAGTGTGGATAATTCCTCGACATTAAAATCTTTCATAATTTGATAGATATTGCCCGATAAATTTGGACGATGGAAAAATATTTGAAGACATGTATAAGCACCTTCTGTCACCAAGGCCACTGTATCTGTTGGCTCAGATGATTGCAAAGTCCCTGTTCCTTGAATATGGTTTAAGGCCAAAATTTTATCACGCATCGCCGCTGCTTTTTCAAATTCTTGCACTTTTGATAATTCTTGCATTTCTTTGGTCAATTGTTCTTGTAAGTGTGCAGACTTTCCCGTCATAAAAGAGCGCACTTCATTTGCAATTTTATTGTATTCTTCATCACTCACACATCCACAGCAAGGTCCTGCACATCGTTTAATTTGATATAACAAACAGGGACGTTTACGAGCAGCAAAATAGGTATTAGAGCATGATCTAATCCCAAAAATCTTTTGCAACGATTTAATCGTATTATTGACAGATAGCCCAGAATCAAATGGGCCAAAATAGGTTCCGTCCTTTTTGCGATCTCCTCGATATTTGCAAAGACGTGGATATTTTTCTTTTGTCAACAAAATATATGGATAACTTTTATCATCTTTTAGTAAAATATTGTAATAGGGGTGAAATTGCTTGATCAACTCGGCTTCCAACAAAAATGCTTCAGATTCACCCGCTGTTTCCACCGTAATTAAATCATGGACTTTGCTGACCATTTGCCGAATACGATAAGACAAACGATTTTCTTGCGTATAATTTGTTAACCGATGCTTAAGATTTTTTGCTTTACCAACGTACAAAACCTTACCAGCTTCGTCCAGCATGCGATAAACGCCTGGCCTGGATGAAACAGTTTTTATCTTTTCTCGTAAAAAATCTGCTCCAATTTTGTGTTTCATGATTTCAAAATATCATTTTTTTGAAAAAAAAGCAATAAATCAGCAAAATAATACTTGAAAAGACTTTCATTTTCAGGTACAACAAAAATATGTGGAGATTTTTTCTTTTATTGGTTTGTTTAATGGGCGGGACGGCTTTTGCACAGCCAATGTCTTGTTTGGTCGCTGATGTAGAGAGTGGTTATATTTTTTCACGTCAAAATATGGATGTTCCGTTGCCCCCTGCCTCTTTAACAAAAGTTATGACCCTTTATTTAACTTTTTCGGCTCTTGATCAAGGGTGGTTGAAAATGGATTCTCAATTGCCTGTTTCTGAATGGGCGGCTTCGCAGGAACCCTCAAATCTTGAACTGAGACCAGGAGATACCATTTCTGTGCGAGAAGCCATTTTGGCCCTCATTGTGAAATCTGCCAATGATGTGGCTGTGGTGTTGGCCGAGGCTTTGGCTCCATCCGAACAAGATTTTTCCAATATGATGACTCAAGCTGCGGCGCAATTAGGCATGGCCCAAACTGTTTTTAAAAATGCGTCTGGTTTATATCATCCAGATCAATTATCAAGTGCACATGATATGGCTATTTTAACTTTAGCCACCATTAAAAATTTTCCTCATTACTATCCCCTATTTTCAAGTCAATCCTTTACGTTTCATGGACGTGAGTACAAGACACACAATCACGTGTTGATGGATTATCAAGGCGCTGAAGGTTTTAAGACAGGTTATATTTCGGCCGTTGGGTATAACATTATTTCCACTGCAACCCAAAATAACCGCCGTTTAGTTGGCATTGTGATTGGCGATCAGTCTGTTAAAGAGCGCGATAGTTATGTAAGGGCTTTACTAGATTCTGGCTTTGAAAAAGTGCGTCGTCAACAACAAGCTGTCACACAGGGAAAATTACAACCAGCTTTTGATCCTTTGCAAAGGAGAGTTATGGTAAATCAATTAAATATGGCTGTATTTGCTCCT
>DFKH01000116.1 GCA_002373815.1 Alphaproteobacteria bacterium UBA3650 | reverse complement strand
AAAATAAAATTGAAAAATGCAAAATACAAAACATAAAATTGTTATGTATTTATGATTCTTGTCCAGAAAATTTACATATTGAAAATGCCATAATATTTCGAGAAGATTTATCACAAAATTTAGATTTAGTAAAAAAACTATTATCAACCATTTTTTCAGAGTTTAATGTAAAATACTCTTTTTCAGAAGATGAATGGGCAGAAATTAAAGAAAAGGCCTATATACAATCTCGTAAAATGACAACGGATGAATTCAGAAAAGAATTAAAAAAAATAAATAAAAATATCAGGGTGCTTGGAGAATACAAAAGTTCCTATATAAAAACAAGAGTGCGGTGTTTAAAATGTGCTAATGAATGGAATGCAACACCAAAAGAATTGTTAAAAGGGACTGGGTGTCTTAAATGTTATAGAATTAAACAATTTGATAGCCAAGAAGAATTTCAAAAGAAAGTAGCTAAGATAAATCCGAAAGTTGAGATACTTGGCTTGTATAAAGGACGCAGAAATAGAATAGAAACTAAATGTAAAATATGTGGTCATGTGTGGAATCCTTTAGCGAATAATTTAGCACAAGGGAAAGGCTGCCCCAAATGTAAAACACACAAACAAATGATAATGTTTTAATTAAAAGCTTTTTGTTGTGATTTAAAGTCACTACTACGTGATGCTTTATCCAAAATATCTCTAACTGCCATATTAATTTTACCGCTTAATAGTTTATTTACGATTGACGGACTCAGATACGAGAGAGATAAATATTTATAAAATAATCTTGGTGAAGTACGAGCATTATGTATAACGTTGTCTACATTGCCATCTTGTTCATATAATTCTCTGTACTTCCATGCGGTGGCAAAAGCTTTTAGAATCAGATGGTTATTGTCAGTGACATTTAGCACGCCGTTTTTGTTACGGTCATATACTGTATTCACATATTTACGTAAGAATACTTTTTCAGTAATTGTTATGCTGTTGTTGCCAATTATATATTCCATTTTATTTGTGTTTTGATTTACATAATTTTCAGATATAAATTGTTGCAATTTTGTGGCATCGGTTGTAATTGTATAAATCAGCTGCTCTTGCGAATATACAACTTTTTCAACCAATGATTGAATCAGGTTTCGTTTTTCTGCGAAATTCATGTTCGTAATATCAATTTGTTTTAATATGGTGGCCATGTTTATGGGCAGACACGACATATCACTGTTCAGAAAATCTGTTATCGTTTTTATGACAATTTCATCCACACGTGCTGCGGTCAAATAAAACCCCTTAGTCGCGTAATAATACGCGGTCTTTTTACCTTTGCCACTTGTGCGTTGGGTGATAAACTTTGTACCATTGTGATTAAATAATTTACCAGTCAGAATATTTGGTGCACGCGTACTCTGCGATTTGTTGTTGGAGTTATTAGCCAGTGTAACCTGGACACGATTGAACAAATCGTTTGATATAATCGGTTCGTGTTCGCCCTTGGCAAAGGTGCCTTCTTTTTTATTTTCAATTTGACCGATGTAAACTTTATCCCGCAGAATGCGATGCATACTCATTTTAGATATTGGGTTGCCACCACGTATTTGTCGTTTTGCTGTCTCCCATCGTTTGCCATATATGCCATTTTGTTTTGCATATTCGGTTAAATCATTCACAGATTGCAATTCCAAGTATTTTTCAAACAGATGACGAACTTGTTCCGCTTCGGTTGAATTTACTACCAATTTTTTATTTATCAGGTCATAACCCAATCGTGGCGCACCACCCATCCATAGGCCTTTGGCTTTACTGGCCCGGATTTTATCACGAACACGTTCACTTGATACTTCACGTTCGAACTGTGCGAATGATAGTAGCATATTTAATGTCAATTTGCCCATAGATGTACTGGTATCAAATGACTGGGTAATAGACACGAAATTGGCATTATATTTTTCAAAATACTTCATCATATTGTGGAAATCCAGGATTGAACGCGACAACCGGTCGACCTTGTAAACAACCACAGTATTCACCAAACCATGAGCCATATCATCCAACATTTGCTTTAATGCCGGTCGTTCCATCGTTCCACCAGAAATTGCCGCATCACTGTAAGTTTTATAATATTGCCAACCATTAAACGATTGTGATGCGATATATGCCTTGCACGACTCTTCCTGGTTTTGTAGAGAATTAAACTCTTGTTCAAGCCCGTGTTCTGTTGACTTACGCGCATAAATTGCACACTTAATGGACATTTCTAGTTCCTCTTTTATTTTGTATTTGTGCTTGTGTTTCTACATAAATCAAGTTATATTTCGCAAAAAGGGCTAAAATGACACCAATAAACTGGTTAAAAAGGAATTTAGGGCACCAAATATCATCAGATGTGCGTAATGTTATAGAATTTATATTTTTATGGCAGGAATATAATTTTAAATATCATGTAGAATCTACTCGTGGTAGAGATAGAGATGCAGCTCTGAGGCTTAAAGATAACGAAATAGCAAAGGAATATTATGAACAAATTAAAGAGGAATGTTTGAGAGATTTTGCCAGAATTCCATCACTTCATTCTGATAATAACCCACGAATTAAGTTGTCCAAAGACAGCAACTTCCAACGTGAAGTTTTATACAATACAACGAATTGTTCTTTAGAGGATTTTTTAAACGTTATATATCAAATAAGATGTAATTTTTTGCACGGTGAAAAACTGTGGAATGAGGAGCAAAAAATAGATATACAGTTAATATGTTGGGCAAAAGATAAACTAGAAAAATTATTAACTGGGATTCATTATCTTTGATTTTGTATATTATTTTCTGTTTATACCAAAGAAGAAGTTGCCAGATATTTTCATACCTGCGATTTTAGTTGCGACTGCTGACAATGTGGAATATTTATCGCCATTATAAGAAAAGCTGCCGTCATCATTGACCAATATTGTATATTTTATGCCCTTGAAATATCGTGTTAGAATGGTGCCAGGAACGAAGTTATATTTGTTTGGGCACGCATGGTCTAAACATTGTTCTGGATTATCCTTATATTTACGAATTTTTACCAAATATTTATGTTCAATCCGTAGGTTTAATCGGTCACATTGAATATAATACCAAAGTGGCCGTAATTGCCGTTTAAACGGATGTTGTGAGTATTTTGCCCATAATTGTGCCCGTTCATCAAACGATAGTGCTTTCAACTCGTCCATCAATTGTGGTAATTTGTCTTTATATGACATATTGACTCCTTTATAACATCAAGCAATTACCGCTCTAAAGAAGCCAGAAGTCAAGTTATTGTTTACAATATATGCAATTTGATTTCTCTTGCTTTAATTGGCATTTTTTTCTATTCTCTATCATGAAGGAAAGGGGAAATATGAAACACGATAATAATTTAAAAGTCGGAAGTTTTTTCGCGGGGCTTGGTGGAATTTGTTTGGCTTTTAAACAGGCAGGCTTTGAACTCGCTTGGTCTAACGAAATAGATAAGGCTGCATGTAAGACTTACAGAGCCAATTTTGATCACTTGTTGATAGAGGGTGATATTTGTGATCTTAGTCCAAATGATAGTCGATTAAAGCATGTAGATGTCATTACTGGAGGTTTCCCATGTCAGGCTTTTTCTATAGCTGGATATCGTAAAGGTTTTGAAGACGAAAGAGGTACTTTGTTTTTTAAAATGTTGGCTTTTATAGATAAATTTAAACCCAAAGCATTGTTTTTTGAGAATGTGCGTAATCTAAAAAGCCATAATAATGGAAAAACCTACGCAAAAATAAAATCTGAATTGGAAAAACGTGGATACGTGGTTACAGAACGCGTATTGGATACTTGCGAATATTCGCAATTACCACAACATAGAGAAAGATTTTATATTGTTTGTTTTAAAAATAAGAAAAAAGCTCAGTGGTTTGAAGAACATGGTTGGCCTCATAAGATAGATCAAAAAAAAAGACTGGCTTTTGATAATATCGTTGATCCCGTGGCAGATGATGTTCATTATTTTGATAGGTATCCGTGGTATTATAATATAGCTATCAAAGAGGTTGATGATCCTAAAGCCTTTTATCAATGGCGACGCGTGTATTGTAGAAAAAATAAAAACGGGGTGTGCCCGACGCTGACCGCAAATATGGGTGGTGGAGGACATAATGTTCCGCTTGTGATGGATTCAAAAGGTTTGAGACGTCTGACTCCTCAGGAGTGTTTGCGTTTGCAGGGGATAGACGATAAGAAATTTGTATTTCCTGAAGATGTAAGTATGGGTGCAAGGTATAAACAAGTCGGAAATGCAGTATCTGTACCGGTTGTTCGCAGTATAGCAAAAAACATTTTGCGCATCCTCACAGAAGAATAAAAAATAGGAGAAAAATATGGCGTTATTAGTTTCAAAAATGTTCAAACACGTAAACAAGGAAAAAAACTCCATTCACGCTCCAGCCAGTGCTGGGTACACAGTGTTCACGCTCGGAAATCAAAAAATATTTCAGATAGATACGTACGGGAGATCCACCAGGCAAGACCCTGGAAAAATAAGTCAATCGGTTCAAATTGATGAATCTATGGCAAAAATACTTATTGAAAAATTGCAAAAAACATTTGACTTAAAATAGGAACATATAATGGTTGTAGAACGCACAGATCCAAATCCCTCCGCTTTTATTTATTCTTTACGTAGTGTAGGATATTCTTTTGAAACCGCCGTCGCCGACATCATCGACAATAGTATTTCAGCAGGTGCAACAAAAATAAAAATTTTCTTTCAAAATACAGATACCGCGAATCCCGTGTTTGCAATTATAGACAATGGAACGGGTATGGATTCAAAGCAGCTAAAGGAAGCAATGCGTCTTGGTTCTACGAACCCGTTAGAACAACGTAATGCCACCGACCTAGGGCGTTTTGGCCTTGGCATGAAGACTGCGTCTTTTTCAATTTGCAAACGTTTAACTGTTATAAGTTCTGTTAAAGATCAAAAATCTGGTGCTTGCTGGGATTTGGATGAAATCGCAACAAACAATTCATGGGATCTTGATATATTGTCAAAAACTCAAATAAAGGAAACGCCTTTTGAAGAGTTTTTACCAAAGGATGGTACCGCTATTGTGTGGGAAAAAATAGACAGACTTATCGATTTCAGTGCGAAGGATTTTGCCAAAGAATTTAACGTTGCAATATCTTCGCTTGAAAAACACTTATCAATAACTTTCCATAGATATATTGCTGGTGAACCAGGATTAAAGAAAATATCTATTTTTATCAACGAACATCAAATAGAGGCATTTGATCCATTTAACACTAAAAATCCCGCAACACAAATACTTGAAACGGATGAAATTAATATCGACGGATCAAAGATAGTAATTACACCGTACATATTGCCACACCACAGTAAAACCCAAACCGACGAATATGAACGATATGCAGGTGAAGGCGGATATTTAGCCAATCAAGGGTTCTATGTGTATCGCAACAAAAGATTGATTGTTAAAGGATCTTGGTTTCGTTTAGCAGCACCAGGCAACCTAACCAAATTGGCCAGGGTTCGCATAGATATCCCGAACACCATGGACGAAGCATGGAATATCGACGTAAAGAAATCTACGGCCACCCCGCCAATAATTATTAGAGACAGACTAAAGAGCACCATTGAAAAAATAATGGGGAAGTCGGCGAGAACATACACTGCCCGAGGTGCCAGATTACATGATTCTAGTGCAGTTCAAATGTGGGAACAGGTTATAGCAGAAGGAAAGGTTTCCTATAAAATAAATCCATCGCACCCACTTGTATCTTCAATAATGGAAAAATTAGATCCTGCTGGCGAGGCGGCTTTTTGTGCGTTGCTGGACATGATAGCAAAATGTTTTCCAACGGAATTGCTTTTTAGCGATTATGGAACAAAACCACAGGATGTAGTCCAAAACGACATCGATCTGGACGCACTGGTGGAAGTGGCAAAACTGATGATCGCCGATTGGATTAAAAATGGTGGTATGTCTCGTACAGACGCCTTAAGAGCCCTTGAACACATAGTTCCTTTCAACAAACACATTTCATATTTAACGGAGCGGTTAACAAATGACAATAAATAATGCCAATGTAGATGCACAAATGGAAAATCTTGAAACGACGGTCTTGTCGCTTGTGAATCAGTCGGTAGATATCACAAAGGACTTAATTCATAAAACAATAGAGATGCTTAAACCGTCGTTCCCATTGTTGGATCAGGAAAAACTTGATATTGTTCAACGTAGAATCGAAGAACGTTGTGCATTTACAATGCCTATTGGAGTACAATTAACCGAACCATATCAGCCATGGTTGGACAATAAAAAATCTTCCATTGATTGGTATTATTGGAAAAGATACAAAGCTCACCTGTTAGGAAAAAAGTTTGGTCAAAAAGTTGTAAATTCTCTGGATATAGTGTCTGATAAGATATTGGCTCTTGCTGAAAACCCAGAAAAAGAAGGCACATGGGAACGCAAGGGTATGGTTGTAGGACATGTTCAATCAGGAAAAACCGCCAATTATATTGGTCTTATTTCTAAGGCTGCTGACGCGGGATATAAGGTTTTTATAGTGATAGCGGGCACCACCAATTCTTTGCGTAAACAGACCCAGGCTCGTATAGAACAGGGTTTTACAGGTTACGATTCAAGTGCTTTGCCTGAAAAAAAACCTGTTGGAGTTGGCATTACAGATCCAGATTTATCTAAACGCCCTGTAACATTTACAACTATCACGCGTGATTTTAATAGTGCAACAGCTCGACAAGTTGGTGCAAGTTTACAAAGTTTTAAAACTACCCCTGTTGTTTTTGTTATCAAGAAAAACTCCAACACACTGGCGAGCTTGGTCGATTGGTTAAAGCAAAGTATCCAATCAAAAGACGAAATGGCGAAAATAGATGACGTGCCAATGATGCTCATAGATGACGAAGCCGACAACGCCTCTATAAACACAAAAAACAAACCTGACGAAGCGAGTAAGATCAACGGTCTTATCCGCCAATTGCTGAATATATTTAACAAAAAATGTTACATAGGTTACACGGCAACACCTTTTGCAAATATATTTATTGATGATACACCGATTGATGGTATTGGCGAGGACTTGTTCCCAAGAGACTTTATTTATTGTTTAGACGCACCATCAAACTACTGTGGTGCCAACAAGATTTTCTGCAAACAAGGCGTTAGTGATTTTGTTAGAATTATAAAAGACAACCAAGATGAAACTGGCGAAAATGGTTTATTGCCATTTAAACACGCAAAAGATTTGCCAGTAGACGAACTTCCACAGAGTTTGTTATCTGCTGTGGATCTCTTTGTTTTAGCCCGTGCAATCAGGATTTTACGTAGGGACGGGAAAAAACATAATTCCATGCTTGTGAACGTGTCGCGTTTTAATAGCGTACAACAAAAAGTTCAAGCAAAATTGAGCGAATACCTTACAGAACTTCAGAACGCCATCAGATATAATTACAACATGAAGGGTGCGTTGAAAAATCCGACAATTTCTGGCATGAAGACTTTGTTTGAACAAGAGTATTCTTCCTGCGAGTTTACATGGTCAGAAGTGCAAAAAGTACTTAATGACGCGGCTGCTCCAATAAAAGTATACACAATAAATCAAAGTTCTGCCGATGCACTGGATTATGACAAATATCCAGATGGACTAAATATTATTGCTGTTGGTGGATTTGCACTTTCCCGTGGATTAACACTGGAAGGTCTATCCATTAGTTACTTGATCCGCAACACAATGATGTATGACACATTGATGCAGATGGGACGTTGGTTTGGGTACAGGGATGGATATGAAGACTTGTGCAGAATCTACATGCCTGAAGAATCTCTGTCCTGGTATGAATTCATAACTGACGCAACAGATGAATTAATAGCAGATTTCAAATATATGGCATCTCTTGACGCAACACCAAAAAATTTCGGTTTACGTGTCAGAAAAAGTCCGTTTAATTTGCTTATAACTGCAAAAAATAAAATGTGGCATGGAACACCCGTTAAAGAAAAAGTTGATTTGTCTGGCAGATACATAGAAACAAAACGCATTTTGATCACCAAGGAAGATATGGAACATAATCAGCAGGTATTCTTTAGGACAATTGAACGGTTACAAGAAAAAAATACTCTGAACGAGCCAAACGACCCTCAGGGATATTTGTGGAAAGATGTGCCTGCCGATGAGATTTTAGATTTTATACGAGATTACCGTAATCACGACGGATCAATAGAAACACAAATGCCATCGGTGCATCGTTTCATCTTACATACGAAAGATGTGGATCAATTAACCAAATGGGATGTTGCCCTAATAAGCATTGTGCATAAACCAACATCAGACAACGTACCACGTACTTTGCCGATAGATAAGAGCATAACAGTTGTTCAACCGTGGCGTAAAGGTGGCAAACTAACTGTTGACGGTAAAGGTATAGAGGTGGGATCACGCCGAAGAATGGCATCACAAGGAATAGAAAAAATTGGTTTAACACCAGATCAAATAGATTTAGCTGAACAGCACATTCAACAATCAACCGACAAAGATTTGGACAAAGCATACAGGGATCAGCGTAGCAAACCGTTGTTAATTTTGTTCCTGGCACGTATCGGCACCAAAGACGGCAACACAGTTTACGACTTATCCCCAGTATATGGGATTAGTTTCCCATTCATAAAACGCGATTATGTATATGAAGGCGAAGAATACGTAGTAAACACACAATGGATACGCGAAAACTTCGGTATTATGGAAAATGAAGAAGAGGACGAATATGAAAACAATTAAAGATAACCCTTGGGAAAAATTGGAAAAACCTGTGTCTGGTTCCTTATCCATGCGACGTGTAAACGCAGAGTTCGTGCATGACTTTTACTTCGCGAAAGATGGATATGGCCAGTACTCTTTTGTTTTTTCATTACATAAACCTGTTCAAATCAAGGATAAGTTATCTTTAAACGGTATCGATGTAACATTATTGTCTGTCGGCGGAACAACCAGCATATTTCTGGTTCTCAAAAACAATAATGATTGGCCAATTTTCTTAAAAATCTGCTTAGACTTATGTGAAGTAACATCACATATTACAGATGAACCTTTGGCCGTAAAAACATTCTGCAATAGGTTGTTATATTGGCAATATTTCATGAAAAGAAACAAAGAAAATAAACTCACAAAAGAGGAACAGATTGGACTTATTGGTGAGTTGTTATTCATCCAAAAATACCTCATGCCGAAATATAGCCTCTTGGATACGATGAATTTCTGGACTGGTGCAGACGCCGATGTTCAAGACTTCTTTGTTGATGGTAAACGAGTAGAAATCAAAACCTGTATGTCACCTTCAAAAAATGAAGTTCATATATCGTCTTTGCAACAATTGTATAATTCCGAATGCCAGATCTATTTAGGTGTTTTCTTCCTTGGGATCGCGAATTCTGAATTGGAAAGTGCGTTTTCATTGAGTTCGTTGGCAAAAACACTAGCCGAGTCGTTACAACAGGATACTTATGCACATGAATTGTTCGTCAAAAAATTGGCCTCTGTTGGAATGTTTTTAGACGATGATTACAATGATACATTTTATACTCAAAACGGGTTCAGATCTTATAAGGTGGAAAAGGACTTTCCAAGAATTACCCCAGAGGACGTAAAGATTGGTGTAACAAAGGCAAATTATATCATAAATCTTGCCAATTGCACGGAGTACGAAACCTCGATCGATTCAGTTTTAAAAGGATAACAAATGGATGCTTTACAGGATTTTCATGAAACGCTTTTCAATGAAATAAGCAACAACGCCACTGCAGGTGGAGATTTCTTCCTCAGAAAATTTACAGAATGGTTTTGTGAATATTTGGATTCTGCGGGTGAAATCGCTTTACCCGAATATGCGTTTTATAAGGATCCTCAAGGACGTGCGTTGAATGCATACAGTATAGATGATACGGAAAACAGCGATGGTTCCTTAAATTTATTTATCAGTATTTATAGCGGATTAAATGAAGTAACCAACATAAACAAGGACGAAATCGAATCTGGTTTTAAACACGTCGAAAAATTTTTCACAAAGAGCCTGGAACCTGGTTTTTTCAGAACTCTGGAAGAAAGCTCCGAAGGTTTTCAAGCAGCACATTTTATACTTGCTCATAAGGAAAATATATCCAACGTAAACCTGTACTTGCTTACCGATAAAAAATTAAGCACAAGATTGGCGTCCATTCCATCCAAACAAGTTGGAAATGTAAAAATTAATTATCATTTGTGGGATTTGACGAGGCTGTATAGATTGGTATCTTCAGAAATGGCTCCACAGGATATAGTGATAGACTTAAAAAAAGAGTTTCCCGAAAGGATTTCCTGTTTGCCAGCAAACCTGGAAGAAACAGAGTATAAAGCATATCTGGCGGTGGTTCCTGGATTGATTTTAGCAAAACTTTATGAACAATACGGTGCAAGACTTTTGGAACGCAATGTACGTAGCTTTTTACAAGCCAGAGGAAAAGTCAACAAAGGTATCCGCGAAACCATCTTGAAAAAACCTGAAATGTTTTTTGCATATAACAACGGTATAACCGCGACGGCAGAAACTATCGAAATCACGGACGGTAAAATAGATAAGTTAACTAATCTTCAAATTGTAAACGGTGGTCAAACAACAGCGTCTCTGTTCAGTGCATACAAGAAAGACAAAGCAGATATCAGCAAAGTTTTTGTCCAAATGAAATTATCCGTCGTATCACAAGAATTAGCGAACGAAATGGTTCCTTTGATTTCTAAATACGCCAACAGTCAAAACAAAGTTAATGATGCGGACTTTTTTGCAACTCACCCATTCCATAAACGAATGGAAGATTTCTCACGTAGAATTTATGCTCCAGCGGTCGATGGACAATTTATGCAAACCAAATGGTTTTATGAACGTGCACGCGGACAATATATCAATGGCTTTGCTTATGGAACACCAGCAGAAAAACGTAAATTCCAGACAGAATATCCTAAAAAACAACTATTTACCAAAACAGATCTTGCCAAGTTTGAGGGCGTGTGGATGCAAAAACCTCATATTGTAAGTAAAGGTGCTCAATACATTTTCCTTGATTATGCGGATATGATTGATGCCAAGTGGCAAAAAGATGACACCCAGTTCAACGAGGCGTATTATAGAATAGCTATCGCCAAAGCGATTGCGTTCAAATCTGCAGAAAAAATTGTTACCGATGCACCTTGGTATGATGGCGGTTACCGTGCAAACATAGTCGCTTATACACTTGCATACATTGCATATAAAACAGGATTGTTGAACAAGACCGTTGATTTTATGAAGATCTGGAATAAACAGGCGATAACGGATGCTCTTAGTAAGTTGATTGGTACCGTGGCAAAAGAAGTTCACGACGCGTTGCTTAATAACGATGTTATTTCTAATGTCGGGCAATACGCTAAAAAAACAGTATGCTGGGATAACATAAAAAAACTAGACGTCGATTTGCCAGAAGATTTTGTTAAAGAATTGGTAGATGAATCTGACGTAAAAGAGGAAGTCCGTGCAGCTAAGTCGACCCAAAAAATGGACAATCAAATCGCGGCTGAAATGCAGGTCTATAATATTGGTATCGACAACTGGCGTCGCTTACAGGACTTTGGTCAATCGAAGAGATTGATTTCTCCGAAAGAATTGGGAATTTTAGCTGCACTGTTTAAAAATGGCGGATACGTTTCAACCGCCCAAAGCAAGGTGCTCTTAGAACTATTAGCAAGGCTGGAAAGAGAGGGTTTTTCTTTGGTATAAAAATATTTATTTTCTTGTGTGCTAATCGGTTTAGGATTTCGCTTTCCAACGACCAGACATTTGGGATAACTTTCGATAAAGTAGCTTTATGCACCTAAATTGTGTCGCAGTCAAAAGGCCGTTCTGTTGTCGGCGAATATCTGCTTCTAATTTCTTTAATGTGCGACATGTGGCGAAGTATAGCATAACGAAGTTTGTTCGGTTGTTTGGGGGCAGCTCGTTAAAATGTGTGTATTTCATCGTCAATCCTTTTGGTGTTGTTGCATTAATGATTATCGTTCGGCAATAGTCCAGTTATTTTTCCATATTTTATTTGCGAGGAAGGACAGATTTACAACTTGCAAAAAGATTAAAAAGTGTTATTATGGCTAATATAATATCTAAAATAAGCACAAAATGACACAAATGGACAATATATTATCTATAAAACATGCGATTTCGGAACGGTTCCGTAATGTTCGTCGGGTCGCGAAGATATCTCAAATTGCTTTAGCGGAACGGTCTGGGGTATCGTTGGGGTCTATCAAACGATTTGAACGTACTGGCGAGATATCTTTGGCATCGTTGTTGAAATTGGCGATGGCGCTGGGATATGAATCTGATTTTAATAATCTGTTCACGCGTAAAAATTATCAATCTATTTTCGATGTAGTAAAAGATGGGGGTAACGATGCAAAATAAAATATTGGTTGTAAAATATCATGATTCTGTTGTTGGGCGTTTGGCATTAACCCAAGACAATCTTATGGCGTTTGAATATGATGCAGGGTGGTTGGAAAATGGTTTCAGTATTTCGCCGTTCAAATTACCACTGGAAAAACGGGTTTTTATTGCCAGCAGAGAGCCGTTTGATGGGGTGTTTGGTATTTTTAATGATTGTTTGCCAGATAATTGGGGGAAATTGTTAGTGAATCGCGAACTGCAAAGACGTGGAATCGCCCCGAACAGTCTTTCTATTTTAGATCGTTTGGCAATTGTCGGTAAAAATGGTCCAGGAGCACTGGAATTTGAACCAGCAGAAGAAATACCCACCGAATACCAAAACTCAAATTTAGAGATCATCGCAGATGAAATAAACAAGATTATTGATGATGCAAACGTTATTACCGAAGATTCTGTCACAGAAGAGCTGTTTCGTATCGGTGGTTCGTCTGGTGGAACACGCCCAAAGATATTTCGTAAATTTGATGGTGGCGATTGGATAATAAAGTTTCGTGCAGCAACAGATCCAGCAGATATCGGTAAACGTGAATTTGATATTATGGAATTGGCTAAACGTGCGGGGCTGGAGGTTCCAGAACACAAACTGTTTAATGATAAATACTTTGGTGTAAAACGTTTTGACAGAAAACAGAATGGTAAAAAAGTATTTATGACATCGGCATCTGGCTTGTTGGATGCAGACCATAATCAACCTGTGCTAGATTATTCTGATTTGTTATCCCTTACTGCAAAATTGACACGAAATATGGTAGAGATTGAAAAGATGTTTCGTTTAATGGTATTTAACGTGCTGATAAACAACACGGACGATCATGCCAAGAATTTTGCGTTCTTATATGATGGCGAGAATTGGAAGTTGGCACCTGCATTTGATTTAACACAAACCATCGGTTGTTGGGAACATGCAACATCGGTCAATCACAAGGGTATAGATATTACGGGTGCGGATATGATACACCTGGGGCATCAAGTTGGCATGACCGATAAAGAGATTGGGAAAATCATGATAGAAGTTAAAGATGCACTAAGAAAAAAACTGTGAGAGATCAAATTAAGGTATAAAGATGTCTACGAACATATCCAAATTGTCGATATTGCCTGTGCTGATATCTGTTAAAACAAAAAACAAAGCTTGTTTATGCGCAACGAATGAATACTTATGTACGTCCACAGGGACAGGTTTTTTATACAGAAAAAATGATATGATTTATCTCATAACTAATAGACACGTTGTTACAGAGCGGTCATTAGAAAATGAAATATTGCCACATTGTTCTGGTGGTATTCCAGAGTTATTACATTTTGATATTCCTGTACAGAGATTAAATGCTGAAACTAAAGAGATTGTTTTGGAGGTAGGACCATTAACTGGTGATATAAGATTATATTCGTCAGATGGAAAAGCTTTATGGCTTGTGCATCCAGAACACAAAACAGACGTTGTAGCCATACCGATGTTTAATATAGCCGATATAGAGCAACATGTACTTTGTCTGAATGATATGCCATTAGAAGATAAAATGGTGATTTCTGTTGCGGACGATGTTTTTGTCATTGGTTATCCATACGGAAAAACGTCTGGCTTAGAATGCCCTTTAGCGATATGGAAACGTGCTACTATAGCATCCGAACCGAATTCTAGTTTTTATCCAGATGGTCGAGATACTTTTTTAATAGACACAACAACACGTTCGGGCATGTCTGGCAGTCCAGTTTTCGCAAAAGTTTCTAATGTTTGCACCTTTGAAAACGGAGGTATTGTACTAGGATCTGGACAGTATTATAAATTTTTGGGTGTTTATTCATCAAGAATAGACGGTGATCGCTTAGATGATTCTTTTCTTGGTATAGTATGGAAAGCGAAACTGATAGATGAAATTATTGATGGCAATGTAAAAGAAAATAATCCACCAATGTTATGAGATTATAGAACATTATTAAATAAACCAGAAACCGCCTATGTGGACGGTTGTTTTTTAAAACTTATTTTTAAATGATTGTAATGCGGTTAAAAATTGTTCGCGTTTGGTAGTCAAAATATTGTCGTCCATGTAATAAAATACATCCAACTTATCATACGGCTTTGATTTGGAACGTGGCGTATTTTTTATTAACGGTTTTAAATCTATAAATAATGAATTTGTCATTTTTTCGGAATAACCACGACGTTTCAGCGCGTTCACAATCTTTATCGGCACGAACCAATTATCCTTGAAACTAATGTTTACCAACGGTGTCACACCAGGCAGGTGTATAATTATGCTTTTTTCACCATAATTTATGTAAAAACCTAAATTTCTTACCTCGTCCATAAATGTGCTTATTTGTTCCGCGGTGATATTGCGATGCAATTTGATGTAATTTTTGATAAACTCTTCGTCAGTCAAAAGCGCTTTGTTGTGTTGGGCTTTGGCTGTTGTTTTTTCTTCTTCAATCTCATTTACTTTTATATTTCCATCTTCAATACTGATAACGCCGCGTGTGACAACCTGGGTATGTGCCGTTAAATGCGGTATAATGATTTTTGATGTGCCGATTTTGTATATTTCCAGTTCACAAAGGGCAATGTTGTGGTGCATATCTATCATATTGCCGGTATGTTCCAACAATTCTTCAACATTTTCACGAATTCCATCACCGACAATCATTAGTAAAAATCGTGCCTTGCGGATATTTTTAGTCAGTACGTCAACAAATTCAATTTGGTCGGATGCATCCTTGTGCCCCGAGGCAACCAATGCATCAAATAAGTTCTTTTTAGTTTTGTTATATGCTTTATACGCTTCATTTACTTTTTCGTAATCCCAGTTCTTAACTGCCTTGGCATATTCCAGAATCTGACCAACAACGGCACGCCTGGCCTCTGGATTAGACCAAAGTTTTGTTTCAACAATGACAAGATGACCACTTGGAGTGACATACAGATTGTCAATTCTGCCGTTTTCTGTCGGTATTTCCCGACCAATTAAAAACAATGGTGCGTAATTTGGATCAACAGCAGCAGTGGGTAAAACAGACGGGTGCTTGGCCAATAAGTTTTGCAACCAGCCTTCGTCAAGGTTTTCTTGTGAGAGCAACACACGGTTTAATTTTTCATATTTGTTAGATTTATCAATTAATATAGGCGTTTTTGCCACACGTTCGGACATTGTTTGCTCCCCTTTGGTATAATTAAAGTAAAACCGCTATCATCAAGAGAGCGGTTGGAGGTTAGTTACTACCAAATGAATAGTGTGGCTTATTTGGCGAATGCCTTATTCACCGACCCTCCAACCATAAGGCTGCAGGGCTATTAACGTCAGCGCTGACGCATTTGGAGAGGTAACTACACCCCAACATCGGGATCCCCGATATCAATCCTATTTTACACTAAATGCATTAAGTTATCAAGTTTATAAGACCACCAGACGTGGTGTTGGTTTCGCGATAATTTCGGCACAGTATAGAACACCTTGGGCGAAAGCATCGCATTGATCTTTGAATGCAGAATTTGGAAACAGCAATAATTCTTTTTCAAAATCATTCCAAAAATGGTTATGAATTGACGGAAATAATACCGTTCCGTGATAAACATACCCAGATGCACCGTTCATTCGGGCAACCTTGTCTTCATCCGGATGGATGGCATGAATGTATGTATTGCGGACACCGAGTTCTGGTAGAAATTGAATAAGTTGTGTTCCAGATGATGCATCTTCAATAACAATCTTGTGTTGCGCCCTTTGGTGTGCCGCAAACAACGAATCAAATTTAGATTTTACCATATTTGCCAAGTGTGGAAATTCAAGTTTTTCACGATAAATGTCCAATAGGTAAATATGTTTGTCAGCAGAAATCCCGAAAGTTATGCACGCGGAATATGCGTTGGTTGTCCCCGTTTTCGATGCCGTGTCCCAAGATGTTACTATATGTGTAAAGTTTTCGGGGGTGGTTGTGTAATATTGCATCCATTCAGATTTAATTATGCAACCTTCCTGGGGTGCGGGTAATTGTTGGTATTGTCCAGCGAACACAAATTCACCAACACTGTCTTTGATATGCATAACGGTTTCAATGGATTCACGTTCCGGATGTAGTGGTGTCCCAATCGTTCGCTTAAAAATACGATTTGATTGTGTGAAGTGTATTTGTTCATCCGTGTCCGCAATAATCGGCAATCGCAGGAGTTGAAAACCATCACCGTTTTCTAACAAGTGTCCAGTCAGGTCGTCTTGATGCAACCGCTGCATAATCAGTAAAATGCGACCAGTGTTTTTATCATTTAACCGTGAAAATAACGTTGTATGATACCAATCATTCACTCGGTTTCGCATAATTTCTGAATTGGCGTCAACTGGTTTAATCGGGTCGTCTATAATAATCCATTCTGCGCCACGTCCGGTTAAAACACCACCAACTGATGTTGCAAATCGCCCTCCATGAACAGTCGTTTCAAAATCGTCTTTGGCGAATTGTTGTTTGGAAATTCGTGTTTGTGGAAATATGTGTTTATACCAATCTGACATCATAACCGTTCTGGTATCATTTGCGAACTTGGTTGCCAGATCGTCAGAATAACTGACGCATATTATGTGTGAACGCGGATTGTGCCCCAATACAAATGCCGGCAGAGCCACTGAACAGATAATTGATTTCATATATCGTGGCGGTATATTGATAATTAGGCGGTTTTGGTTGCCATTAATAACGCTAACGATATAATCGCAAACCAGGTCGATATATTCGCCGTCTATGTACCCGCCGCCACCAGATATTTCGTTGAACACCTTGATAACGAACGATTTAAAATCTGTTCGCAACAACGAATAAAACACATCAAATTCAGTAATATTATTGTCCATTATGCGATTTGACGTATTGTTGCAGTATTAATTTGTCGTCACGATTCAGCTGTTCTCGTGCCGCAGACATTACTTCGTATTCAGCCTCTGCGACATCGTTTAATTCGAACATCCATTTGGCAGAATCAAGGTTGCCTTGTAAAGCCTTGTTGACCTGTTTAGCGATAATACCTTCCTTGGCACTGACACGACGAATACCACCGTCTGGGGTTTTTAATGTGATTTTATGGTTCATTTGCTCGCGCACAATGGTATTGCGATTGCGGGTACCACGCGGACGTCCATGTGGATTGCCCGATTGTCCCTTTTGATATTGGTGTTCTTTGGGCGGAACGCAAAACCCGCATTTTTGTTCATTGGGCATTTTGCATCTCCTTGTGTGCACGTTTTTCATCTAACAATTGAGTATATGTTTTACCGGTTCGCAGATTTTTCGCATCAATACCGAATGCTTCATAAAACCGTTTTACACATGTATCCACATATTTGGGTTCGTATTCAATGCCATAACAAATACGTTTATGGCGTTGTGCGGCAATCAGTGTACTGCCAGAGCCCAAGAAACAATCCAACACCTTATCACCAACACTGGTCACATCTAACATAATATCGCTTAACATCTCGAAACTTTTGACGGTTGGGTGCATCTTCAAATCGTTGCGGTGTGGACCATACGAATTACATCCATAGTAGTGCCAAACATTACTGCGGTTCCGTCCGTATTTCCCCAGTTTGATATGGTCTGGAACCTTGCCACCTTTGTTCAAGAATACCGTGCACAATTCATGCTGACTGCGATATGGTGTTCCCATGCCCGCCTTGTTTTTAACCCACACGCACAGGTTGATATATCGTGCGAAATGTTGTTTGCAGGCGATCAACATAGGCATAATATTCCGCCAATCTATGAAATTAAAAATCATGGCATTGTCGGTTGCATACTCGGAACACAGGGCAAAGTTTTTGCCAAGAAATTCTGTATATTCAGAATCTGACATTTCCCCAGCGGCCATTGCAAAGTCGGGATGTTTAACAGTGCCGTTGCCTGATACAAAACCGTCGATTTTGATATTAAACGGCGGGTCTTGCAGAACCATGTTTACGCGCTTGTTGACAAGCAGTTCCGCAAACGTATCACGATCTGTACTGTCGCCACAAATAATTCTGTGACCGTCGTCAAATTCCCAAATATCGCCAGGGACTGTGATTATCTCATCATCCGCCACATATGGCACCGCATCCAGTTTTTTGACTTCGGTTTTTGTACGCGGTTCTGCCAAGATTTGGTCAATTTCAATATCGTTAAACCCTGTAATTGTGATATCCGCGATATCTTCCAATTCACACAATTCACCGATTTCGATATTTAATAAATCCGCATCCCAACCGCCACCATTTTCAGATATTCGATTGTCGGCAATCCGCAACTTGCGTTTTTGGACATTGGTCAAATGTCCGATACGTATCACAGGCACTTGTGATAGATTTAATACCTTGGCGGCCTCAAATCGTCCATGCCCGGCGATAATTTCGTCATTTTCATCAATCAAGATTGGATTCACAAACCCAAATTGGTTGATTGAATCTGCAATTTGACTAATCTGGTCTGGACTGTGAATTTTCGCGTTATTTTTATACGGTTTTAATTGTCCAACGTTTACGGTTTCGATTTTTAATTCTGTCATTGCATACACCTTTGGTTAATTCATAACGAATATATGCGGACAGAATCGGGGTTGCAATAACTCGTTTCTCTAAGCGCGCTTGTCGGGTAAATTATTTTTGGAAAACTCATAAAGCCAATTAGTAATTGTTTTATCACATGGCGTGATACCACCTTTTTTGTTCGGCTTTTGCAGTGATTCGCCATATATCTCAAAATATATGTCTTTAATTTTTTGGATTGTTTCCGCCAGGTGTTTTTGGGCATCCCGTGCGCCGATATTATATTCTGGCGATTGAATTATTGCTTTGCATCGTGCTTGCCTGGTACTGCGTTTTTCACCGCCAGTTTTAGCGTTTTTACCGTTAATACACACTGTTGATAAATCGTCGGTAATTCCGCGTAATGTATCGGTGCGCATAAACAGCAATCTTATGTCCTTGTGTAATTTTAATTGGTCGGGGGCGGTCATTTGTTGCCATATCTGGTCAATCAAAACAAAGACTTCGCCAATAAGGAACAGTTTATTTTCTTTACTTGATTTGACGCCTGCGGTTCGCCACAGTTCTTTTTCGTAATCAGGTTGAATATATAATTTTCGATTTCCAGGGGTTAAAAAGCCGACTAAATCACAGCCATATTTTTGGGCGGTATTTGCCATCAAATCATGAATATCTGCGGTTAAAACATCATATTGTTTATGTTTTAATTTTTCAGCAATATCTGGGCGTATAATTCCCCAAGCGGTGAGCGCAATGCTTAAGTGGGCTTGAAATAAAGATTGGAATTTAAAATTATCAGTAAAAAAATCGGTCATCTAAATCTCCTTAATTTTATGCCAAATGTTACCTGACGGAACACGTGAAATACAGTAAAAACGACAATTGCGTAAAATCAAAGGGTTGTCCGCTAAAAATCGCTGATATTTAAAATAAACTCCCTGTTATAATTTTGGTTTTGTGGCATAAGATGTTGGAATGTCGGGGGCTTATGCAAAAACTTCGTTCTTGCTGCGAAAGATTTCCCTGTAAATCCCTGTATTTTTCATATATAATACCGTTAAATATTACAACTCCGCCATAAATACAAACGCGCCCGATGGGCGTGTTTTTATTTATCATGCATGATTGGATTCGAACACACGATAAGGGGGTTCGACCCGCAGCAAAAAGGCGGAATAACGCCGGTTCGCCATCAGCGAATTTTGCAAGGGAGTGAAGCGAAGCGAAACAATCCCTCACCATCCGCCATAAATAAAAAACTTATCCTTTACCGGCGCGAAAACAAATTTTTAACTGATGCCCATACAGATTTTATATCAGATTGTTTTTTTTGTTTATTATTATCATGAATATCCCGCCGCATATCATCACCATTTGCAATTAATGAAACAGGACTGCCTATGTAATAAGAACTTAATTCTGTTGGCCATTTACGATAATATTCGTCACCGACGACATTATTATTTACATAATTATCTACATTCCATTTCATTGTTTGTAATCCAATCATTCCCATATCAGGACGTTTATTATCAATTCTGTGTCCATCTTCATGTGCTAACATTTCCAAAAAATCTTTCAAAGAACAATCGTTATTCACCTTTAACAAAAATTGTTCACTAACTGGATTATACCCACCAGTTGCTTGAGGATGCAGCAATATATTATTATGTTCATCAACATGAACCACTTTACCCTGCGGAACACCAAACCGTTTTGCACTGGCATTTAAAATCATACGTGCAAAATCTATTTTTTCGGATTCCGACAAAGAATTAAAATTCACAGCCATCTTTAAAATTCGCGGATCTTTACGTATTATATCACCGTATATTTCCATACGTTCCGCCACAACAAAATCCCCATTTCTTAAATCAATTAAATTGTACATTTTATCAATGTATTCTTGGATAAATTCAACATATTTTTCTTTATTTTCTGGATTTATATGTTTTTTATTTCTTTCAAATTCACGTTCTAGTTTTGCTATTTCAGGATCAAAAGTCGAATAATTTACAAAAAGACCATTACTGTTTAAATCATTTAAAAAATCCTGATAAACCGCCACTAAATCAGGATATAAATCTTTGTATTCTGGATGTGTTTGCATAAAATCTGTTTTGATCCCTTTTAAATTATATTTATCTAATAATTCTTTTATATGATCTGTTTTTTCAAAAAGTCGGTTAAGTATATTATTGAATTCATCCCATGTTTTCCAATGTTTAACTGTTTTTTGCATAACATTCACATCACCACCAAACATTGCTTTGAAATCTTGCCATGTATGATTTCTGTTACCATATTTCTTATAAGCTTCGTAAAAAACTTTATCTGTTTCGGACATATTTGCGACCCCCATTATATAATCCAATGCTGGTATCTGACGATACACTGCCTCCCACGAGAGATCCCAAATCTTATCAGTTGCTTTTTTATAAATATCCTGTTTCATGATACATTCATTATATCATGGAACAGAATTTTTGTGTATATTTATTTTCGTATTTAGGTATGGGAAAGTTAGCAACAGAATTATAGCCCGCCACAAAAATCAAATGCCCTTTTGGGCATTTTTTATTTTATTTTTCTTTCTGTTTTATTATCATATACCGGGCAAAGGAGATTTTATGGAATATCTTGATATTTATGACGAATATATGAATAAAATCGGCATCGAGCCCCGAGACATGGTTCATCAAAATGGTTTATGGCACAAGACTGTTCATTGTTGGATGTATGACGATGATGGGAATATATATTTTCAAATTCGTGCAGATTCTGGTAAGCTATATACTACCGCATCTGGGCATGTATTGGCGGGGGAAACAGTGCGAGATGCTTTCCGTCGCGAAATATTCGAAGAAATCGGTATTAACACCGATGCATCAAATGCTGTCGCATTAGATATCGTATTTTGGCGTCAAGATAAGCCTGAAAAAAATTGGCATGATCGTGCATTTGCACATATTTATGCAAATAAACTGCCGATTGACTTTACAGATTTTCATTTTCAGCCCGATGAAGTTGCAGGATTGGTTCGCATAAATGCAAAAGATTGCCTTGATTTGTTAATGGATAAATATACTTCTGTACGTGCAATAAAAATTACAGCCAATCAATCGACGGATGTTGATATTACAAAAAACGATTTTCTGGCTGCGTCTAATGAAACACCTATCGTAAAATATGGTTTTGTATTGCAAAGCATCATCCAGCAAAATTCGCATATTTAGGTATGGAAATTTGTGCAACAGAATTCTAGCCCGCCAGGATTCTGGCATATATGCCGGTACAGATAAATCACCCTCGGGGCAAGCCCCAGGGTATTACGTCAATAAATAAAATTTAGAATATTTAATATATTAATGGCAGAATTTTGGGATTTTTTTATTTTTTTGCATTTTATGTTTTAATTTTAAAAAATTTTATCGTATATATACTATGATTTATACACAAAAGGGAGATTATTATGTCTAAAAAAGTGACTTATGATGAATTAAATAGTTTAATTGAAAAACATTCCAGTAAAATTGATACTTTTTATAAACAAGGATTTGTAAATTATACAGGAACAATCAAAGACAAACCACAAACCCCAGACATAGAAGTTATTGCAAAATGGGTATTGGATAACAAACAAAATTTAGAATCCATAAAATGCATTACCCGTAAAAATTCATCTTATAATCAAAATCACACCGGAATCAGTGGCGATGAACCAATAACTAATCGCGAAGAAGAAAGAATTGCAAAAGAAATGTGTAATACATATTATGAGGATTTGGGCGATATGTTCGATTATCAAATTCCTCTTAAATCCACACAAAAAGATTCTGGGGTTGGCAAAATTGACTTGGTTGCTTATAACAAAAATTCTAATTGTGTATATTTGTTAGAATTAAAAAAACGCGATAGCAACGAAACTTTATTACGTTGTGTTTTAGAAGTTTATACATATTGGAAACAACTAAATCATGATAAATTCTTGGCTGATTTTAACAAACCAAGCACGACTAAAATTATTCCTGCGGTATTAGTGTTCAAAGACAGCGAACAATTTAAACAATACAATAGCAAAACATATCCAAATGTGTGTAAATTGATAAAAGAATTAAACATCAAAGTATTTACAATTACCACAAAAACCAAATATATGATTTCCCAGGAGAATTAAAATGTCGTCTGTATGTCATACACCTGTAAATAAAAATTGGCGTTGTTGCGCGACCTGTGTGTTTTGGAGTGGTCCGCGTGAAATACAACCAAATGGAACATGTATTCTTATTCCACCTTCTTCGGTTCAGGCAACTTGTGGTAAATGCTTGGGCGCCAAAAGAAAAGCTGGGGACAGATGCGGTAATTTTAAACATATTTTACAATAACAGCGAGAAAAATTATGAAAATTTGCGTATATCGGGGAACTAATGAAGTTGGCGGAAATTGTATTGAATTATCCACAAAAAACACCAGAATATTGTTGGATATAGGAATGCCTTTATCATCCATGGACGAAAAGCGTCCAATCACAGATTACAAAGTGTCCTGCCCTGGTATATATGCAGATGAAAACCCAAGTGTAGATGCTATTTTTATTACACATAATCATGGTGATCATTATGGGTTGTTGCCGCTGATAAATCCAAAGATTCCGGTTTATATGTCGAAAATGCTACGTGATATTTTGGTGACTGCGCAACCGTTGGTGACTGATGATTTTGACGTTTCACATTTAAACATCCAAGAAATTGGTGCGAATAAATCTGTACAAATTGGTGATTTTACTGTGACTGCGCGTCCCGTTGATCATGCACCAGATTCTTATGGTTTTGAAATTACAGATGGGGTCAAGACCGTTGTTTATACTGGTGATATTCGTTTTCATTCTGGGCAAAGTTGGAAGTCCAAGGCATTGGCAAAAACATGTAAAAATCCGGATTATTTGATTATGGAAGGAACCCGCATGTCACGTGCCGAGGCACAAGAAGAATACCCAACCGAAGATTCTGTATATCTGGGAATTCAAAAAATAATACGCGGATCAAAGAAAATTGCCTTTGTTGATGCATCAACCCAATCTGTGGATAGATTTTGCTCTATTATCAAGGCATGTATCGCATCAGGACGCAACTTGGTTATATCGCCATATGCCGCACATTTGTTGGACATATACCATAATTTGCACAAAACTGTTCCTGATTACAAGGCAGATTGTATCTGGGTGTATCATGGGGTTGCAAAACCACAATATCCAAAATTTAAACAGGCTGGTTTAATGGATAAATATATCGACAAAAAAATAGATGTAGATACCATTTTAAAAAATCCTGAAAAATATGTGATATTTCATTGCCCAAAATTATATCGTTCATTGGTTGATACACATAAACTGGATTATGATTTTATTTATTCTATGTGGTATGGATATTTAGATCGCAAGCATACTTGGGACAAATACGCAGAACATTTGATTAAGATTCACACATCTGGACATGCAGATATTGAATCATTAAAAAAATTTGTCCAAGTTATGAATCCAACAAAAATAATTCCAATTCACACAGAATGTAAAAACGATTTTGAAAAGGTGTTCGGGGTATCAACGTTGGTTTTAAACGATAACGAAAAGGTGGAGTTATAAAATGATTAAGGCTTTGAGTGATAAATTCTTTCATCGTTTCCTGGACGGCGATTTAAGCGAAATAATAGACTTTTTACATGGCAGGCCACAATTTAAATTAAATTTATGTGGTGACCACGTGACCATTTATTACAAGGGTATGCCAACCATGGAAATTCATGAAACTGATGCCCAAGATATATTTTGGCTGACAACGTATGCTTACACATTATGTGGGGACAGACTCGATCCAGATTTTGAAAAATACATTTCATCACCAAACCATCTTGCAAAACGTCTGTATAAATTAAAATCAGATAAATTATGGTTCGAAATACTGGAAGACATTGCCATCGGTCTGGATAACAGTCCAGCATTGCCTGGTCCTGTTACTTATGATCTCCAAAAAGAATGTCAAAAAGAAGATATTTTGCATCGCGTAGTTATGGAAAACAACGGGTATGCAGAATTTAATGCTACAGATTATTTTATTATTGATGTGGAGCACACACAACCAGATAATCAAAACACAGAAAAACTTAAAGCGGTTGCTATACACTGGCCAGGGACTATAACAACAAATCAAAATGCACCATTGGGGTTGGCTTTTATCGAGTTTAAAGCCGGTAAAGATTCCGTGGACACAATCGACTTTCCACAACTAAATGGTAAAGATTTTAATGATATTGAAAAAGCGATTGCCCAGATGTGTAAATTATATTTAATTTCTGTACCTGGTGTTAATGATGTTGCAACTTTAGATCATTTTAAAATAGACCGAACAAAAACACAAAAAATTGTCGTACCTGTAAATTGCAATCAATTTCAAGAAATGTTGTTAAAACAAATTGATAATATAAATGTACCAGATGGTGTAGATTTTCGTATCGCCACTTCAAGATTTATGGGGTATGGATTATATGACGACAACATGTTAACGCCGGTCGAATTTAAAAAGATGTTTACAAAAAACATAAAGGGGCAGCAAAATGAAAAAAACAAATAAACAACCCAAGAATCAAAGTTTGCGAGAATTGGTTGAATCAGAAGATTTAAAAGCGGTTAAATCGTATTTAAAAGCTACTCCTAAAGGAATCGTTTTTCAAAAAGACAGAGATGGTCGTGATGCCCTGTATTACGCGATATTTACAAGAAATATCGACATTATTAAAACATTGATAAAATACGGATTTAATCCCACAAAGATAGATAAAAAACATGGTACATCTGCATTACATTTGGCATCAGCCGAAGGGATATTCGACTTGGTTGAATACCTGGTTAAAACTGTAAAAATAGATGTTAATATATTAGACAATAAAAACCAAAACCCATTGCATTATGCATTAATGTTG
>DFKH01000086.1 GCA_002373815.1 Alphaproteobacteria bacterium UBA3650 | reverse complement strand
ACTTTGACACCCGAGCCTCCACCAAAAGAGACAAACAAGCTGAAACAAGCCTGTTTGTCTCTTTTTATCCCACAAATAACTGAATAAATGTTATTTTGGAGCGGATTTTTGAAGAAATCTGCTCCATTTTCATATTAAAACAAACCCCAAACAATCAGCCGACGATATAAAGCACTAATATAAAGATTTTGAATTTGCACTAATTCCACTAATATTTGTGTTTTATATTGAAAACACACGTCGAAATCAGTATAATTAGATGCGTGGGAGCGAAACAATAATCCGAATTTTGATGAAGCGGCATTTCAAAAAATTGTGGTTGACGCCAAAACCCCACAGTTTACCCTGATGCCAAAGAAATGGATTGATCTGACAAATGCGATTGGCGTAACATCAAAACAGGGCAAGGGCGGTGGTACAATGGCACACCCGTTTATCGCGTGTGACTTTGAAATGTGGAATAATGCGGAGTTCAGGTATGAAGTGTTGAAGCGATATACGGCTTCAAAAATAGAAGTCTAAGGAGTTTTTATATGAGAGAAAAGGAACCTCATTCTGAATTTACATTTCAAATTGCGCCTAAACACTATCAGAAGCATAATTATTTAACTTTTTGTAATGATGTGTTAGTAAGCATCCTTAAGTACGCAGATCAAAAGAAACTCTCAACCATACAACTTGAGTTTAAAACCCCCACAGATGCAAAAATGTTTGAAGAAAAAATAGATGATTCAACTTGGCAAGACTGGCTATTGCAAAATGGGTATAGAGATCAGTTATACAATGTATATTATCGACACACTTTTTTCTCTCTCATTGGAGACTTTTGCAATTATATGCTTGAATCCATAAACTGTGCTGCAAAAATGAAAGTTGCAGTTTCTTATGCGTTATTGCGCAAACCGCTCAAGGATACACTGGGCTTTATTGAGTGGCTTTATTTTGATAAAAATGAGGTCTTGGATTTGTTGATTCAGGGGAAACCGGCAGATTTAGAAATCTCAAAAGATAAGGCAAAAACACACACCACTATTGTAGAACAAAAACACGGGGGAAATAGCTTTTTTAGCTTTAGATATGATAAAACAAGTGAAACAAGCTTGGAACACATTTGGAATAATGCAAGCCATTTAATTACAACAAAATACAAAATATCAAAGACCGAGCCAGGAAATCTCAATTTTGTTTTTGCAGACGAATCAATACTTAGACATTTTTCTGATTATTACTATCTTACAGTCCCTGCTATTATGATGTATGCCGTTGACTTAATCTGTGATATGTTTGAAGAATTTGCCCCCCTTAACAAATACACGATTATGATGAATAAACTAAATAGAATTGTTCGCGCTACAGCAATACTCAATGAAGCCCCTTTTGAACAGATTAATGGTTTATATCGTGATCTCAATATACCAATAATATGTCCCCGTTGTGGATTGGAAATGAATATGACAGACAGAAGGATATATAAATTCCTTTGCGGAAAGTCCAGATGCATCAGGTGTTTTAAATTGATCGACACAGGAAGATATATATTTGACTGGGAAAAAATCAGTTTTACTTTTAATGAAGAGATTGCTTTGGAATAATCCGATTCAGAATTAAGGTGACGATAAATGGAGAAAAGTATAAATCTGTCAACTACATATCCCGAAATTGCTAAAGAATGGCACCCTACGAAAAATGGAGCCATCACTCCCGACATGGTAGCGCCAAAATCGGGGAAAAAAGCTTGGTGGCTGGGGCCGTGCGGACACGAATGGGAGGCTGTTATTTCGAGCAGAACACGTGGGGTCGGCTGCCCATATTGCAGTAATAATAGAGCATTAGCAGGTTACAATGATCTGGCAACAACAGAACCGCAGTTAGCTCAAGAGTGGAATTATGAAAAGAATGGGAGCCTAAAGCCAACTGATGTTACTTCTGGATCGCATAAGATAGTGTGGTGGAAATGCTCAAGAGGCCATGAATGGGAAAGAGACATAAATAATAGAACTAGGGGTAATGGTTGTCCGTATTGCTCTAATCTGAAAGCTCTTTCTGGTTATAATGATTTGGCGTCTAAATATCCTGATTTAGCAAAGGAATGGAATTGCGAGAAAAATGGTTCTTTAAGGCCAGATCAGGTTGTGTTTGCATCAGAGAAAAAAGTCTGGTGGAGGTGCGAACAAGGGCATGAGTGGCAGGCAATAATAAGCAACAGGATCAAAGGACATGGTTGCCCGTATTGTAGTAATTTCGCAGTATTAGTAGGCTTCAATGATTTAGCAACTACGAATCCCGAATTGGCTGCTGAATGGGATTATGAGAAAAACGGAGACTTAAAGCCTGCTGATGTGACCGCAGGGTCGCACAAGAAAGTCTGGTGGAAGTGCTCTAAAGGACATGAATGGAATATCGCAATAAAAGCCCGAAGCAGTGGAAACAATTGCCCATACTGTTCTAACAAAAAAACACTATCAGGATACAATGATTTCCTTACGGTTTACCCGGAACTTGCTGCAGAGTGGAGCGATAAGAACCCGATTTCGCCCAGCGAAATTATACGGGGTGGAGATAGAAAGTATTATTGGAAATGCCCACTCGGGCATGAGGATTATCTATCATCTGTAGATCAAAGGGTTAATGGCCAGGGATGCCCTGTTTGTGCACAACGAAGCCAAACATCTTTCCCTGAACAAGCCATCTTCTTCTATGTCAAAAAGCTGTTCCCAGACGCAATTAATCGTTACACTATTGGACGATCCGAAATTGACATCTTTATTCCATCGGAACGTATTGGTATTGAGTACAATGGATACTTTTCACATAAAGGGAAAGCCGAAAAGGATCGCAAGAAAAAATCTTTGATAGAATCCCACGGTATTAAACTGATACTCATTAAAGAATACAAGCATGATTATGAATGCCAGGATGCGGATTTCTATATTCATGAAAGAACAACAAATGAGAGCATCACGAAGTTAATCAACAAGGTTCTTCCTGCACTATTGCCTCAACAAACCATCTCTGTTGATTGTTCTAGAGATCAAGCTTTGATAAACGAGCAGTATTTATATTCGATGAAGGAAAACAGTATTGCTGTCGCTATGCCGGAAATTGTTAGCCAGTGGGATAGCGAGAAGAATGGCAGCATTAAGCCGGAATATGTAAGCCGAAATTCAAAGCTGAAGTATTATTGGAATTGCCCCGTTTGTGGGTATTCGTATTTAGCTGCTCCAACCCATCGATATCACGGTACCGGATGTCCCGCGTGTGCAGGAAAGGTTTTCCACCCTGGTTTTAATGACCTTAAAACAAAGTTTCCCGAGTTAATGACTGAATGGGACTACAAAAAGAATCTCGGGATTGATCCTGGAATGATGTTTTATAGAGCAACTGACATAGTATGGTGGACATGCAAAAAAGGACATTCTTATGAAAAAAGCATTTCTAGCAGGACGGTATACAAAAGCGGTTGCCCGTATTGCACGGGAAGAACTGTAATTGCTGGCTATAACGATTTACAGACAAAAAGACCTGACCTAGCGGAGGAATGGGATTATAGTCTGAATGAAACAACGCCAGACAAAATTCATTACAACAACCAGACTATTCAAGCCCACTGGATTTGCAAACAATGTGGCTTTAAGTGGGTTCATACTGTTAGTAAAAGAGATCGCTGCCCAGAATGCCTTCGGCGTGCAACCCAGATTAATGTCTACAATATCGAGGATTTGTCTCTATATGGACAGTTTGAGAATGCAAGAAGCTTATGTGAACATTTTGGGCTTGATTACCGCAAGAAACAAACATCAATCTCAGGTACTTGTAGAAGAGTGCAAAAAAACATTCTTAGGAAAATACTATTTGCGTTATCCGATTGACGATGAATTCGCAAATAAGTAGTTAGACTCATACGTTATCCAAATCGTCATAAGATGCATGAAGCATAACCCAATCAGTTTTGTGTTTCGATGGTTCGAATCCATCTATAAAAAACGCAAATCCATCTTTTTCGTACCCCATAGACACGTCGGAGCACCCTCCGCACGGCTCAGGAGTCCCGGTTTCGTAAGAGCCGGGCCTCCTTCGACTGTGCTGCGGGGCTCCTCCTTTTCCCCATCGAAGC
>DFKH01000104.1 GCA_002373815.1 Alphaproteobacteria bacterium UBA3650 | reverse complement strand
TAATGTTGTGTTTCTTAAGCTTTCTGCTATTTGTGCCTGTGTTTTTAATTTTCCATCCTTATCATACATAAGTTCTCTAAACGTATTGTCAAAAAAATCCGTATATTTGGAATGATAATTGGGGTTGTCTTTACCCAAACCAACACTTGCATTCAAATCAGCTCGTGCCTTTGCTAATTGTCCTCCATCTTCGGGATAGTAACAGCCATATATATTTGCATCTACATTTTGGGGCAGCCATGTCTCAAACATATGTGCAACCGCATTTGCATCTCCACCACTACTCGTACCGCTTCCCGAAAAAACAATAAAATTATGTCCCGCCTTTACATCTGCGAAATTTGGTATAAAATTTTCATTGACACCCCCAGAAGTCGTACCGCGCGCATGCAACCCCATATGAACATCAATTTGATCTGTTTCAGCCATATTTACTCTCTCCTAAAAAAATATTTTCTTATAAGGGGAGTTTAAAACAACCACTTTCGTTTTGTCAACAAAAAAACTATTTCTTTTTCAAATAACCGATAACAGCTGTCACAGAAGCTGGTGTAATACCACGCATACGGCTCATGGCGCCAATAGTAGCTGGGCGTTCACGTTCTAACCTTTCCACGATTTCATTGGATAGTCCTCCCACTTTATAATAGTCTAATTTATCTGGAATTTTTAATGCTTCATCCTTTTTGAAATCGGCAATATCTTGTGTTTGGCGCGCCAGATAACCTTGATAACGTCCTTCAATTTCCAATTGTTCTGCAATTGTGCCTTTGATTTTGTTAAGTTCAGGGAAAACGCGTACAATCTCAGCCCATGTTACATTTGGATATGAGAGCAAATCAAATGGCGTACGTTTACGCCCATCCACATTTACTTGAAAGCCTAATTGCTTCAACTCTTTTGGTGTTTTGGAAAGTGATAAGGTCAATTTACGCGCTTCGTCTAATTTCTTTTGCTTCGCCTTGAATACTTTGGCCCGTTCTTTGCCAACACATCCAATTTGAATACCAAGTGGTGTTAAACGCAAATCGGCATTATCAGCCCGCATGGTCAAACGATATTCTGCTCGCGACGTAAAGAGGCGATATGGCTCATCCACGCCCAAAGTAGTAATGTCATCAATCATGACTCCCAAATAGCTATCCGCACGATCCATCGTAAATTCTTCTTTCCGACTAAGAGCTTTCAAAGCAGCATTTACACCTGCCAATAATCCCTGCCCTGCGGCTTCTTCATACCCTGTTGTGCCATTGATTTGACCTGCCAAGAACAAATTCGGTACTTTCTTTGTTTCCAGCGTCAATTTCACTTCTCGTGGATCCACATAGTCATATTCAATCGCATAGGCATAACGCAAAATTTTTACTTTTTCTAAACCAGGAATAGAATGAATAAATGCGTCCTGCACATCTTTTGGGACACTGGTGGAAATGCCATTAGGATAAATACTTTTACCATTTCGTGTTTCGGGTTCCAAGAAAATATGGTGGCTATCACGTCCTTTAAAACGCACCAATTTTGTTTCAATACTGGGACAATAACGTGGCCCTGTGGAAGTAATTTGTCCATCAAATAAAGGCGCTCTACCCAAATTATCCAGAATAATTTTATGCGTTTCAGGTGTTGTGTGCGTGATCCAACAAGGCACTTGTTCTTGAGGTAAATCTTTTGTCATGAAAGAAAATGGACGTGGCGGATTATCGCCATCTTGACGCTCACATTTAGACCAATCAATGGTATCACGATCCAACCTTGCAGGCGTTCCTGTTTTCAACCGTCCAAGCGTCAGACCTAATTTTTTCAAAGCGGGCGTAATACCATAACAAGCGGGTTCCCCGAATCTCCCACCTTTAGTCTTTTCCTTACCCACATGCATGATACCATTTAAGAATGTGCCTGTTGTCAATACTGTTGCTTTAGCATGAATTTCTTTACCATCCACCACAACACCCAAGACCTTTCCATCTTCAATAATTAAGTCCTCGGCACTTCCTTCCAACAACTCCAAGTTAGGATAGTTTTGCAATTCTTCCTGCATACATTTCATATAAAGGGTTTTATCAGCCTGTGCTCGTGGACCTTGAACGGCTGGTCCCTTGCTAGCATTCAGCATACGGAACTGAATTCCTGCTTTATCTATGACACGTCCCATCACACCATCCAAAGCATCAATTTCCCGCACCAACGTTCCTTTACCCAAACCACCAATAGCGGGATTACACGACATATCGCCTATCGTTTTAATATGATGTGTCACGAGTAGCGTCTTAGCACCCATACGTGCTGCCGCCGTGCAAGCCTCACATCCCGCATGACCACCCCCAACAACAACGACATCATATTGCTTTTTCATTTTATTTCCCTATACAAAAATCTTTGAAAATCACGTCTAACAATTCATCCACCTCTATGCGTCCTGTGATACGCCCCAGAGCGCGCGCGGACAAACGCAAATCTTCCGTTTTCAGTTCCAATTCTTGCACTTGCAAAGCGTCCCGTAAATGTTCCACACATTGTTCTAATGCCACACGATAGCGTTCACGTGTAATCGCCGCACCGCCAGAAAAAGAGTCCGTCAAAATATCTTTGATTTTATTCCACAATTTTGCCACACCCTTACCCGTTTTGGCCGAGATAAAAAAGTCTGTTTTATTTTCTTTTACTTTACATAAATCTGTTTTATTCCAAACTGTTAGAACCTGCTTTTTAAGTAATGATTCGGGTAATTTTTCCATTTTAGGATAATTTTTTGCATCCTGAACAGACAAAATCAAATCCGCCTTTTCTGCCTTTTTGACAGCACGCCGAATTCCTTCGGATTCAATTTCTTCTTTGGATTCACGAAGCCCTGCCGTATCTGCCAAAATGACAGGGAACCCAGCCACATCCAAATGAGCCTCCACAATATCACGCGTTGTGCCTGCTGTTTGTGACACAATCGCCACTTCCCGTTTCGTCAATGCATTGATTAATGATGACTTTCCCACATTCGGCACACCAACAATTGCAATTTGAAAACCATCACGCAGACGTTCACCCCGCTTTTCATCATTCAAATGCACTTCAATTTCTTTGATGAGTTTGCTAATATCTGCATCAATTTCTTGTTCTTTTTCGGGTGGAATCTCCTCTTCAGGGAAATCGATAAAAGCTTCAGCATACGCCAGATGATGCACTAACTTTTTACGCCACCCTTCATACAATGTTCCCAAATTGCCGTCCATTTGAGCAAGGGCTTGTTTGCGCTGTTCTTCCGTTTCTGCATGCACTAAATCCAGCAATCCTTCGGCTTCCGTTAAATCCATTTTACCATTGATAACTGCACGACGTGAATATTCGCCACGTTCAGCTGGTCGCAAGCCATCTATCTTGGAGAGGGCCTGCATAACGGATGCAATCACACCCCGTCCACCATGAACTTGATATTCAACCACATCTTCACCTGTAAAACTGTGAGGCGCTTTAAAATATAACACCAGCGCACGATCCAATACTTTTGTCCCCTCTTTTAGTGCAGAAAAATAAACACGTCCCGCTTCCACCTTTTTAAGGCTTGTCAGTTTTTTTAATGTTTCCTTTGCTTTGGAACCAGACACGCGAATCACCGCCACACCAGCGACCCCCAGACCACTTGCAAGCGCATAAATCGTATCACCGTTTTGATACATTTATAATCCCTCCACAACCTTATAAATTTCACCACGAAGCGCTGCCACATTCAATCCATTTTCGCTACTTGTCACCAACATTTCAGGATAGCATGCCACATGCTTTTTTCCCTTTTCCAAAGTCTCAGACAATACCTTTTCCAATTCAGATTCTTTTACTTTATCAGCTTTTGTTAAAATAATTTGATACGTGACCGCTGCCCGATCTAGCATGACCATGATATCGGTATCTACTTTTTTAAGACCGTGTCGTGCATCAATCAGTAAAAAGACACGCTTTAATTGTTGACGACCTCGCAAATACGCATGAATCAATTGTGTCCACGCTTGCACTGTTGCACGTGGGGCGCTGGCAAATCCATAGCCTGGCAAATCCACCAAGAAAAATTTTGTCCCAACTTTGAAAAAATTGAGTTCTTGAGTACGTCCGGGGGTATTGCTGGCGCGTGCAATCACCTTTCCTGTTAGCGCATTGATAAGCGAGGATTTTCCTACATTAGAACGCCCTGCAAACGCGATTTCAGGTAAGCGTAATTTTGGTAAATCGGCTTCAGAACGAGCACCGCGTTCAAATTGAACACCTTCGGCAAACAATTGCTTTCCCCGTTCTTCAAACGCCATCTATCCCACCTTTTTTGTAATATACTTTTGCTGAGCGATCGATAAGATATTGCTCCATGTCCAATAAATAATCAACCCCACCGCAAACTGTCCCATCATAAAGGTAAACATAATTGGCATATATTTGAACATATTTACTTGAGTCTTATCTGCCCCCGCTGGTTGTGGTGTCATGCGCTGTTGAATATACATTGTTAAACCCATCAAAATAGGCATCACACCCAAATTCAAAAAGCTTGGAATTGGCCATGGCACAAGTCCAAACAATGTAAAGACAGAGCTTGGATCTGGAGCCGACAAATCTTTAATCCACCCAAAGAATGGGGCTTGACGCATTTGCAAAGACACAGACAACACTTTATACAACGCAAAGAACACTGGAATTTGAATCAGCATTGGCAAACATCCTCCAGCAGGGTTTACCTTTTCACGTTTGTAAAGCGTCATAATTTCTTGTTGCAATCGAACACGATCATCTTTATAGCGTTCTTGAATTATCTTCATCTGAGGTTGAATTTTTTTCATTTTGGCCATGGAAATATAGGACTTTGTGGCCATAGGCAACAACGCCAAACGCAACAAGGTTGCAAACACCAAAATCGCAATACCCATATTACCTACAAGGGCGTAAAGCCACTGCAAAAAATATAAGAAGGGCTTTGTCAAAAAGTAAAACCAACCAAAATCAATTGTTAAATCGAACTTGGGAATATTCAATGTTTTTTGATACGCATTAATCAAATTTAAATCCTTAGCGCCTGCAAACAAATGTGTTGTCTTAGTGACCGTTGCACCAGATTCAACCTTTTGTGGCGCCGTTTGAAATGAAGCAAAGTACATATTGTTTACTTTCTTATCCATATATTCCACCACTTGATCTTGATCTGGCACAAAAATTGTTTGCCAATATTTATCTGTCATGCCAGTCCATCCGCCTTGTGTTTTATATGAAACTTCTTTTTTCTCAACTTCATCATAGTTTGTTTCACGCAAACGATTATCCACCAAAGACACAAAACCAGTATGAACTGATGTTCTTTCTTTTTCAATATTATCTATTGCTCTTGCCACCACGCCATTTAACGCTACAGAAATAGCCTTGCTGCTTTTATTTTGCAAGGTATCAACAATTGTGAACATATAATTGTCATCAATGCTAATTTGTCTGCTTAGTTTAACATCTGCCCCTTCCCATGTGAATGTAACTGGAGTTTCCGTTGTCAATTTTTCGTTTGAAACCTTCCAATCTGCCATTTCTTTTGGCAAAGAGGGATTTCCCGTCCATTTTAAATAAGCCATATATTGATTGGATAACAAGGCAACATCTGGGCTATTTTGTTGAATTGTTTGCTTGTATTTCTTCAATGTTAAGGAATCAAAAACGCCGCCATTTAAAGCAATCTCTCCCTTCAAAGCATCATTTTCAACCCCCACATGTTTGACAGAACTATCCACTTTTTCCGTAACAATTTCAGGCTTTTCAAATGCTTCTTGTACATTCATAGCTTGCTCGTATTTATCCCCATTTTGTGTAGGTTTTGAAAAATATTGAAAACCAAATAAAACGGCAATAATTAAAATCATGCTCCACATCATGGAACGTTGTTCAGCTTTAATTTGTTTTGGTGTTTGTTGCATTTCTGACCTTTCTGTTGGGCGATATTTTAGCCGAATTAAAAACAAAAATCAATGCTAATTTTTACTTGACAATTTCTACAAATGCATGCTATACTTTTTCCTTAGAGTTATGTGTGCATGATTGCATAGCTTATGAAAAGGTTTAAACAACAGGGGAGACAGAATGAATTCTTTTAAAATAACGTTATGTTTTGTGTTATCGCTTTATACCTTTTCAAAGGTTCAAGCTCAATCTATTCAAGAATTAGAAACATGCCAAAATCTGGTTTTAGAATCAGAAACAGAATATGATTCTACGACATATGATGAGTGTGGATTTAATGATTTACGAAATGCGATTGCGTATTGGGCCCCACTTGCAGAACAAAACAAATGGGCCAATGCTTTATATGAAATTTATAAACGTCATCCCGATTACCCGAGCATTAAAAATTATTTATATAAAGCCGCCCAATTGGGTCAATCAAATGCCATGGTTTTGGTGGGACACGAATTGTTTGATCAAGATAAAATTGCTGAGGCCATGCGTTATTACAACATTGCCATTCATGGTGACTTAGACGAACAAACACAAGGCGATATTACGGGACGTTTAGCCATGCTTTATGCCAATCCCAATGGCCCCTATTATGACATAGACAAAGCTTTACCTTTATTACAAAAGGCAGCATTGCAACGCCAAGCAAAACCGAATAATATCTTGGGGATTTTGTCCTTATTTGGTATGGGTGGTATGCCTCAAAATGCCGAAGAATCATTTAAGTACTTTTGGCGAGCAATTTTATTGGGATGTCCTGCGGCCGAAGAAAATTTGGGCTTTTTCTTATTGGCGAAAGATAAAAAAATCAACAATACCACTTTACGACAAGAAATGATGGCTCGCGCCTATTCTTGTGATTCTGTTGCTGAGACAAGCACAGACTATCCCCCCTATCATTTAACATTCAGTCCTCAACAATGCGCTGATTTAAATTACTATGCACAACGGTTAGTGGACACTTCCCTGCCCTTTACAGGAAAAGATGAGTGTGCATTCAGCTCTGACATGGGGCAGATGGCTGACTTTTTATCAAAATAAAAAAGTGCTTGCATTTTGAATTAAAATCTGGTATAATTCTGAACATTCCGGTAATCCTTGCTCGCTCCGGATGCGGGCTATGTTTCGGGCGGATGCGCCAAAAGGGTGCATTTCGTATAAACAGAAACGAGAAAAACCATAAGGAGAGGTAGAAAATATGCCCTTTTATGAAAATGTGTTTATCGCACGCCAAGATTTAACACCCGCAAAGGTGAAAGAGTTGGCCGATAAATTTGCTGCCGTTGTTAAAGAGAATGGTGGCGTTGTTGCAAAAACCGAAGATTGGGGTTTGCGTGATTTAGCTTATAAAATTCAAAAGAACCGCAAAGGTTACTACACCATGTTGGCCATTGACGCGCCAGCAACTGCGGTGATTGAAATGGAACGTTTGATGCGTTTGGAT
>DFKH01000020.1 GCA_002373815.1 Alphaproteobacteria bacterium UBA3650 | reverse complement strand
CTGAGTTTGGTTGCATTGCTTTTTGTTGTTTTTGCTTTAAAAAATTTTGAGCATCATCCAAAAAACTCATGTATTTTTCCTCCATAAAAATGGTAAAAATAAAACAACTATGCTGGTAAATTCCAATCTTCCTGCGAGCATAACGAATGATAAAATCCATTTGGCTGCCTCTGGTAAATCAGCATAAGTCCTTTCTGGCCCAATAATGTTTCCTAAAGCGGGGCCAACATTTGCAACACAACTTAAAGCACCTGAGACTGCGGTTAAATAATCTAAACCTAATGCTGTTAAAGAGAGGGTTGCGATGATGAAAGTTGCAAAAAATAAACTCAAAAAAAACAAAACACCAGACGCAATTTCTGCATCAATAATTTGTGTTCCATATCGTGGAATAAAGACAGCAAATGGTTTGATGAGACTTTTCATTTTTGATGAGAGAATTCTTCCAATAATAGCAAAACGGAACATCTTGATGCCACCCGATGTTGAGCCGGTGCATGCTCCAACGGCTGTTAAAAACAAAAATAATGTTGTGGCGAACGTACCCCATGTGCTGTATGGTGTTGAGACAAATCCTGTGGTGGTTAAAATGGAAACAGTTTGAAAAACGATATATTTTATCTGTTCATATCCTACAACGGGAATAAGTAATAATATTGTCACGCATAGTATTTTAAAAAATGTGGCAATTTGCACGTTGTTGTGGATCATGTCCCAGTGTCTATAAAATAAATGAGGTCCCAAAACCAGAGGGAGACCACCCAAAATCATAAAGATAGTTAATGTCCATAAAATACTCGATTCTTGAAAATACATAATGCCTGCGTCGTGTGTGGAAAAGCCGCCTGTGGATAAGGTTGTCATGGCATGATTTATCGCGTCAAAGGGTGTCATTCCTGCAAGCCATAAACATAAGGCACAGGCGAGGGACAACAAGATAAAGTAAATTAAAATATCGCGGATACTTTGGCGCATTGTTGGTTTGATTCGTTCAGATAGGGCGCTAGATTCTGTGGCGAATAATTGCATACCACCGATTTGTAATGTGGGTAGTACAATCAGTGCTACTACGATAATTCCAACGCCTCCTAACCATTGAGTGATGGATCGCCAAAGTAAGATACCTGGTGTTTCTGAATCTAAATTTGTTAAGATTGTGGCCCCCGTACCAGTTAGACCTGACATAGATTCAAAAAAGGCATCGGCAAGACTTAAATTGTGTGGGGGTAAATAAAAAGGAATCGCTGAAAATAAGGCAAATAATAACCACATAAGAGTTGTTGTTATAAACATTTCTTTTGGGCGTAAGGGTGTTTGATCCTTTGGGGATAAAATGAAAATGGTAAGCCCTATAATTATGGTAATCAGTGCCGCGGATGAAAAAGGATTTAGCCAATGGTGTTGTGTGATGGCATCAATAATCCATGGAATAAACATTAAAATGCCACACCCCATCAACATCAATGAATTAATTGCAAAAATTCGGCTAAAACGCATTTTTATCTCCTCATTTTATGTATTTTATGGGGAGTTTTCATAAAAGTCAATGAATTTTACTTGAAAAATCGTGGTGAATTTGGTACACTTGCGCCATGCAAGATAGATTATCAAGAATGCGTTTAATGGTGGGTGAAAAAGCCCTTAAAAAACTGCAACAAGCTCACGTGATGGTGGTGGGCTGTGGTGCTGTGGGAAGTTATGCCATTGAAGCCTTGGCACGTGCTGGCGTCGGTCATTTAACCCTTGTTGACTTTGATAAAGTTTCGGTGACAAATATCAATCGGCAGCTATTTGCCCTTTCCTCTACTATTGGAAAAAAGAAGGTGGATGTTGCCAAAGCGCGTGTGTTGGATATTGCGCCAGATATAAAAGTAGATACCCTTGATATGATGGTTAATGCTGAAACTTTATCAAAGTTGTTGAAAGTAAAGCCTGATTTTGTGGTGGACGCCATTGATTCATTGAATCCTAAGTGCTGTTTAATTGAAGCGCTTGTTAATACAGAAGTTCCGTTTGTCTCATCTATGGGGGCGGCACTGAAAACTGATCCCACAAAGATTCAGATTGTTAAAATGAAAAAAACGTTGAATTGTCCATTGGCATTCTTTGTACGTAAACGCTTGCGTAAACGTGGTGTCAAAATGGATTTTCCTGTTGTTTATTCGCCAGAATTGACACAAGATAAAACTAAATTGCAATTTCCTGAAGAAGTAAAACAAGTCGATAGTCGTGTTCGACACGAGATGGGATCGTTTCCAACGATTACAGGGATTTTTGGGCTTATGTGCGCGCATGTAGTGATTCAAGGTTTAACGAAAGAAGGTAAAGATGAGTGATATACTTTCCTTCATGGATGGTTTGAATCCTGAACAACAAGAAGCTGTGATGACAACGGAAGGTCCTTTATTGGTGTTGTCGGGGGCTGGTACTGGCAAAACGCGTGTGTTGACAACTCGTATTGCCTATATTTTAGCACAACAGTTAGCACTTCCTTGGCAGATTTTGGCTGTGACATTTACGAATAAAGCCGCTCGTGAAATGGGTGAACGTTTGGAAAAAATGGTGGGTGAAGCTGCGCTTGGTGTATGGCTTGGCACCTTTCACAGAATTGGCGTCAAAATTTTGCGTAAATATGGTGGGCTTGTGGGGTTGCAACAAAACTTTGCTGTATTGGATAGTGATGATCAAGAACGCTTGCTTAAAAACTTGATGGTACAGTATGGTGTGGATGTCAAAAAGTTTGCCCCAAAAACTATGTTGGAAATCATTGAACGTTGGAAGGATAGAGGACTTCCGCCTGAGTCTGTGACGCACGCTGAGCAAAGTGAATTTTGTGAGGGTCGTGCGCTTGATTTTTATAAGTTGTACCAAAACAAATTACGTGAAATGAACGCAGTGGATTTTGGTGATTTATTATTGTTGCCATTGGAATTGTTTAAAAATAACAATGATGTTTTACGCGAATATCAAAATCAGTTCCATTACATTTTGGTGGATGAATATCAGG
>DFKH01000071.1 GCA_002373815.1 Alphaproteobacteria bacterium UBA3650 | reverse complement strand
TTTTTTCTGACAAACAACAAACGTGGATACAGCATATCCGTTTATATGATAAATCAAAAAGAACTCTATTATGATTTACAAAAACATTCTAAAGAGATAGAACGGGAAATCGGCACAAAATTAGTATGGGAAGAGTTCAAAAAGGCATGTACGATTCAGTGGGTTGCCCCGAAAGATTTGAAAATTTCTGGTAATACAAATTTACAAAAAGTTTTTGATTGGTACATTGCTTCCGCCTTCAAATATAAAAAGGTTTTTGAAAAATTTGTAGAATGATTTCATAACGATATTTTGTAATAACATCTCTTGAAATAACAATTTTTTTTACTATACTATACCACGCGGTGGGGTGTGTTAGGTCCACACGATATGTCCCACGCATAAATTACCTGAACTTTTTCATCAACATTAAGACTTACGCATGATTCACTTTTTGCGGTGTTTATGTGTTCGTTTGTGTGTTTAAAACAAAGGAGGCAAAAATGAGTAATCTTGAAAAAATAGCACGCGTGACCAATTTTACTGGTTATACAGGCGACCCAACCAAATTACTAGAAATTGACGATTGGTCAAAAATCACACCTGAACAATTACAACATTATATTGACGAAGATTATATGATTGATTGGATTGACGGGTATGATATTGGAACAACGCCTTTGACTGACGCCCTTATGCAGGATGCATCACCAGAAATAATAGATATATTGATTGCAAATGGGGCTGATGTTAATGTACCACGAGTTTTACCAAATGGTAAAAAAATGACACCGTTGCAAATCGTGCGTTCAAAAGAACCAACACACGAAAATATGCAAAACGAATTGTTATTACTGCGTGCCGGTGCAAACGACGATATTGTTAATTGGTTAAGAAAACATAAGAAAGAAGTGTCCCATCCCGGACAAGAATATAACGACCTTGGTTGGATGTTTAAAAGGGGATATTGCCTGCGTAAAAACTTGCATTTCTTAGGATATTACAACGGTGCAAAAGTTTTTGAATGTGGCCCATCGTATTGTTATATCTTTGAACGTGCTGGTAAAATATGGTGGGATATTGATTTTGATATATATGACAAAGGTTTGCGTTTAAATCATTTTTCTGGTCCAGAACCAGAATGGTTAAATAATGAATTGGGTGATAAATTCGCAAAAGAATTCTTTGCTGAATGCGAAAAATTACGTCCTAACGTTGCGATGGATCAGTATTATACATATCTTGGTTCATTGTATTTTTTCTCTGGAAAAGAAAACAAACGATTAGACGCAGCACATACAAATTTTCGTGATAAACACTTTTGTTATAACGATTGGACAGGACTGATTTTTATCACGCACAATATTACTGCACGTGCTGAATATAGCAAAATACGAAAAGCAAAATACCCCGAACTTTATGAATGGTTCCATATGGATGATTAAAAATGCAGTATATCGTTCAAATAATTCCTTGTTGTATTCTAAATTATAAAGAAATTGTTATTAAGTTTATAAGACAATTAAACGTGGGTTTGGTTTCGCGATAATTTCTGCACAATACAAAACACCTTGGGCAAATGCATCACATTGGTCTTTGAATGCAGAGTTTGGGAACAGCAATAATTCCTTTTCAAAATCATTCCAGAAATGGTTATGAATGGATGGAAATAATACCGTTCCGCGATAAATATATGCTGATGCACCATTCATACGCGCAACTTTGTCTTCGTCTGGATGAACGGCTTGAATATACGTGCTACGGACACCATTTTCTGGCAAAAATTGAATAAGTTGAGTTCCCGACGAAGCGTCCTCTATAACAACTTTATGTTGTGCTCTTGGGTATGCTGAACATAAATAATCAAATTTAGATTTTACCATATTTGCCAAGTGCGGAAATTCAAGTTTATTGCGATAAATATCCAACAGGTAAATATGTTTGTCGGCAGAAATCCCGAATGTTATGCACGCAGAATACGCGTTGGCTGGACCCGTTTTTGATGCCGTATCCCATGATGTAATTATATGAGTAAAGTTTTCAGGGACATCTTTGTAATACTGCATCCATTCGGATTTGATAATGCAGCCTTCCTGTGGTGCCGGCAATTGTTGATATTGACCAGAAAACACCAATTCACCAACACTATCTTTGATATGCATAACGGTTTCGATTGATTCGCGTTCTGGGTGTAGCGGTGTTCCAACGTTTCGTCTAAATACACGTTTTGATTGTGTAAATGGTATTGCTTCATCTTTGTCAGCAATAATTGGTAATCTCAGCAAGTTGAAACCATCTGTATTTTCTAACAAATGACCGCTTAAATCATCTTGGTGTAATCGCTGCATAATCAACAAAATACGACCAGTGTTTTTATCGTTTAATCTTGAAAACAGTGTTGTATGATACCAATCGTTCACACGATTACGCATAATTTCTGAATTTGCATCAACAGGTTTTATCGGGTCGTCAATAATTATCCATTCTGCACCACGACCAGTTAAAACGCCACCAACAGATGTAGCAAAACGCCCGCCATGAACAGTGGTTTCAAAATCATCTTTAGCAAATTGATGTTTAGAAATACGTGTCATCGGAAATATCCGCATATACCAATCAGATGTCATAACATTGCGCGTATCATTGGCAAACTTGGTTGCCAGGTCATCAGAATAACTAACGCATATAATATGTGCACGCGGGTTGTGTCCCAATATAAATGCGGGTAATGCAACCGAACAAATAATAGATTTCATATAACGTGGTGGAATGTTGATTATCAGTCGGGTTTGATTGCCGTTGATAACATTAACGATATAGTCGCAAATCAGATCAATATATTCACCATCTATGTATCCGCCACCACCTGAAATTTCATTAAACACCTTTATCACGAACGATTTAAAATCTGTTCGCAATAAAGAACAAAACACATCAAATTCTGAAACACTATTGTTCATGATATCGTTTGATATATTGTTGCAGTATTAGTTTATCGTCGTGATTTAGTTGTTCACGTACCGCGGACATTGCTTCGTATTCCGCATCTGCGGCATCGCTTAATTCCATTACCCACTTCGCAGATTTCAGGTCACCTTGTAGAGCTTTGTTGGTTTGTTTTGCAATAATGCCTTCTTTGGTGCTAATACGACGGCTGTTACCGTTTGGACCTGTTAAAGTTATTTTGCGGTTCATTTGTTCACGAACAATAGTATTGCGATTGCGGACACCACGTGGACGTCCATTCGGATTACCAGATTGCCCTTTTTGATATTGGTGTTCTTTGGGCGGTAAGCAAAAACCGCATTTTTGTTCATTAGGCATTTTGCACCTCCTTGTGTGTGCGTTTTTCATCTAATAATTTAGTGTATGTTTTGCCAGTCCGCAGATTTGTTGCATCAACACCGAATGCCTCATAAAAACGTTTTACACAGGTGTCAACATATTTTGGTTCATATTCAATACCGTAACAAACGCGTCTGTGTCGTTGAGCAGCAACCAATGTGCTGCCTGAACCCAAGAAACAATCAAGAACGGTATCGCCAACACTGGTCACATCTAACATAATGTCAGACAACATCTCAAAACTTTTGACAGTCGGGTGCATCTTTAAATCGTTTCTGTGTGGGCCATATGAATTGCACCCATAATAATTCCAAACATTACTGCGATTGCGTCCGTATTTACCCAGTTGAATATGGTCTGGCACTTTCCCGTCTTTGTTTAAAAACACTGTACATAGTTCATGTTGACTGCGATATGGGGTGCCCATGCCGGCTTTCTTTTTAACCCACACGCACAGATTTACATATTTTGCAAAATGTTGCTTACACGCGGTCAACATAGGCATAATATTTCGCCAATCTATGAAATTGAAAATCATGGCGTTGTCAGTGGCATATTCTGAACAAAGTGCAAAGTTTTTGCCAAGGAATTCTACGAATTCATCATCTGACATTTCGCCAGTGGCCATTGCAAAGTCAGGATGTTTCACACTGCCATTGCCAGAAACGAACCCTTTGATTTTTATATTAAATGGTGGATCTTGCAAAACCAGATTTACATGCTTATCTCCCATCAGGTTTTCAAAAGTTTCGCGTTTTGTGCTGTCGCCACAGATAATTCTGTGACCACCGTCAAATTCCCAAATGTCACCGGGAATAGAAATTATTTCATCATCCGCGATATAGGGTTCTGTATTCAATCTTTGTACTTCTGCTTTGGTTCGTGGTTCTGCCAAGATTTGATCGATTTCAATGTCATTAAATCCGGTAATTGTTATGTCTGAAACATCTTCCAGTTCGCATAATTCGCTGATTTCTATATTCAAAATATCCGCATTCCATCCGCCACCATTTTCAGATATTCGATTATCGGCAATTCGCAGTTTGCGTTTTTGAACTTCGTTCAAATGTTCAATGCGTATCGCGGGAACTTGAGGCAGATTTAATACTTTGGCGGCCTCAAACCGCCCATGACCTGCAATTATTTCGTTGTTTTCATCAACCAATATTGGATTCACGAAACCAAATTGATGGATTGAATCTGCAATCTGACTAATTTGGTCTGGATTGTGAATCTTTGCATTATTTTTATACGGTTTTAATTGTTCAACGTTTACATGTTCAATTTTTAATTCTGTCATATTTTTACCTCCTGGTTATTTTTCACAACCAATATATGCAGGTAAAAATATGTTTTCAAATGGTGATTTCTCTAAGCGCGCTTACCGGGCAAATGATTTATGGAAAATTCATAAATCCAGTTCGTAATTGTTTTATCAGACGGGCTAACCCCACCTTTTTTGTTTGGTTTCTGCAATGCTTCACCATATAATTCAAAGTATATACCTTTAATTTTTTGAATTGTGTCTGCTAAATGCATTCGGGCATCGCTTGGTCTGATATTATATTCTGGTGATTGAATAATAACTTTACATTGCTCTCGCACAGGATTTTTCTTTTCACCGCCAATTTTTCCGCTTTCACCATTCATGCAAACCAGTGCCAGATTGTCAACCAAGGCTCTGAGTGTATCAGTTCTCATAAAAAATTCGTTCAAATGTTTGCGTGACAATTGTGTGTCTTTGTTGTTTGATATGAATTGCCAAATCCAATGTATTTGAACAAAGATTTCACCGATAAGTAAAAGTTTATTTTCTATACTTGATTTGGTGGCAACCTTTTGCCACAACTCATCGTTCCAACCTGATTTATTCAAAATTTTAAGGTCTAATTTACCCATGAATCCAATTAAATCGTCGCCACATTTCTTAGTGGTATTTTCCATTAAATTTTGGATGTCTGCGGTTAAAACGTCGTACTGTTTATGCGCCAATTTTTCCATAATTTTTGGTTGAATTGCGCCCCATGCATTGAACGCGATTATCAAATGATCGCGAAACAGCGCTTGAAATTGAAAATTAGCAGTAAAAAATATCGTACTATCAAACATCTAAACATCCTTAAATTTATATTGGATTGTACCATTGTTATCCAAGAAATACAGAAAAAACTATAAAAGATGTGAAAAACAAAAATATATTTAAGTAAAGCCACAAGATGTTATTGAGGAATATAACACGTTTTTTGTTCGATTTTCGCGGTGCTTATGTAATGTAATACTTGTTTACCCGTTAAGTGTATTGCATTATTAGAATCTATAACTAAAAATAAATTGTAATTATCTATATGGTCTTTTGCAAACTGTTCCTCGTTAGCAGTGATTATAAAACTATAATAATCATTGTTTGGGTGCGTAGCATTTTTGACTTCTACATATTGCCAGTTGCCATTTTCATCCTTGTATTGCATATCATAACCAGCAGAATCATCACCCGTTCCAATGATATTGTGTGCTAAAGCAGCATTACCGTTTTCCCAGATAACTTCGGAATATTGTGTTTTTAATGTATTATATACCATTTGTTCTGCTTCTTTGCCTTTTTGCTGCTTCTTATCATTGATAGATTGATCAAACTGCTTTTTCGCGCGTTTTCTATCTGCTACATGTGTAGAATGTTGTTTTATAGGTGTCTGTTCGTCTATATCTGTCACATTGTGTTGTTGTATATTTAATATGATTGTGGTTACTGATTCATTATTTTCTTTTGACTCAATATTTTGTTCGTTTTTTTGTGCAACAAGGTTATCGTATCTAGCCCGCAATTCATCGAAACATTTAAACCACAATAAACTTTTATTTGAATCATCATTGATAAGACACACCGCAATTTGCTTATCGGGACATTGTTGTATAAAATGTTGATAATTAGTCTCTAAGATATTATCGGTAAAATCATGTCGTTTTACGGACTGTGGTATTGGCAGATATTCGCTAGGATTAAAGTTGTGAATGTTGGGCACTATATCACCAGCATGTTGTTGAAAGTCATATAACTTAGATTCAAATTGTTCTTGTTCTGCTATAGTTTTATCAAACAATTCATTGTATAAATATTCTTTATACTGACGTATGTTATCATTTATATAATTAATCAATAGTTGCCTGTTGCTGGCCTCAAAATTAATATCATTAAATCCATGTTCTTGGAAAGTTAGAACATCGGTGTTTAATTTTGTCAGTATAGAGCGTATGGACTGTAAATTTTCTGATGATTTAAAATCATCAAAGTTTATAGGATATATTTGTAATAATTCTTCTGTATTAGTATCCGGACAAATTTCAAGTATAGTATCTATAAATGACTGTTTTATATCTTTATATTCAGATAACAAACTTATATCGCAACCTTTTTCTTCCAAAAAACGTTTTCTGTTTTCACAGTTGCCCTGTAAATACAAGGCAGTCACTGTATCAACAATGTCTTTAGATTTAGAAATAATATCGCATATTTCACCTATTTTATGAGCAATATTAGGTGTATCCAATTTAGAAGTTTTGTTTAAAAATATACAAAATTTATTATTTTTTGCCCTTATAATATCATAATCATTAAAAGTAATATTTGTATCAGAGGGTATGTTCAAAATTGGTATATCAGAACACAACGAAATGGTTATATTTGGTATAGCAGTGTTTAATTCATCTGTGGCATCTAATGCTCGTACAAATGGTTTAAATTCTTGAAAATCTTGTTCAAATTGTGTGTTATCAATGTGTTTGGTGCATTCCGTATAATTAGCAATAAGGTCTTCTTTGTATTCTGATACATTAAATATACCTTTAAATTTATCTATGCTACCAGTTCGCAATGGGGTTTTCATAATTGGTTTGTTCGTGGGGTTTATATTTTTTACGTTTGAGAAATATACCCCTTCTACTACAGAATAAAATTTAGTTGTTATTCTGTTGTTGGCGAACAATTGCCCAGCAGAAAAAAAGGTATGTTTGCTTTCACAGTTAGATGATATAAGATGACTTAAATTGTCAAAATCTGCATTTGCTACTTCTCTATATATTTTTTCGGATATTTCACCTTTTGTATCTATTTGTGGCAATTTTAATAAAATGTCATAAAAAATGTCATCTGGTAATTGATATATATACTGATTTATATCTAATAAATCCCATAACGTCTTATACTTTTTATATTCTGGAATAAAGTTTACTAATCCTGCGGGATATGCATTTTTTCTTTCTGGTGGAATTAGACAATATAAAGGCGATATCTTTTGACCATCAATATTTATCCAGTTTGTATGAAGCAACTGGTACACAATATGATTACTCATGGGTTGATTAAAGTAATATTTGCCGACGTCACAGCGTATATAGTCAGTTGGTGTTATTTGAGGAACGATATATTCTTTTAGCCAATCCAAAATTAAAAATTGTTCGGCATTGGTCAAAATAGATGGTAGTTCTGGTATAGTCGTGCCTTTTATGTTTTTTACATCTCTGCCACTTGCGCGCCTAACTTCGCGTTTATATGTTTCATCAACAATAGGCGCTTCCCTTGGTAATACATTATCACGCACCTTCAAAAACGATTTTATTACCCGTTTAAAATTTTCAATTTCATCTGGTTGTATATCAAAGAGTTGTGCCGATGGTATACTGGCCAAACCTGCAGCAACACATATTTTTATTCCTATATTGTTGTCACCATATTCAAAACCAAAACAGGCTTCGTTTGAGTCAATAACTTCCCTGGTTGCAGTTGGGACACACCATTTAGTGGTATCATTTTCATTGCTGATATTTTTTTCATTTTTGTAGTTGTTGTATAAAAATTTGATAAAATCAACGGCTCTGTTAAAATCAGCATTAACTTGATTATTTATTTTTATACTTAACTCGTTTTTATCCATATTAGCGAAAAAATTAGGATATTTACGAGAAATTGTTCGTCCGAGAGGTTCAGTATCTTCTTGTGATAAAGTTTCTTTAAATTGTTTAAATAATTCTTTTTGATCTTCTTCTTTGATTATAGTTAACGTTAACCATTTGGGAAGATTTTGTATTTTTAATCCCGAATACAAGAAAGGATTTTGATGTTCACCAGAGCAAAATGTAAAAAATTCATCATTTTTAGTCTTAATCAACTTAGGCAACATATTTGAATCAGAAAAATTATTTAACCAGAACAATAATACTGTTATACGTTGTTGTAAATTCCACTTGATATATTGTTTATTTATAAAATCGTATAAATCTTCTGGTTTGGATAATAAACGTATTTTGTTTTGTAAATTTTCTGAAAAATCTAAAAGGTTGTAAACTTCGTCTGTTATAAAACAGCAATCATCGTAATTTGTCATAAAATTGGGGTAATCTTTATAATGTATATTTTTTAGTTCATCATTTAAGTTCTTGTATTTTCCATCCATTGTCAAGATAATATCCTGTTGGGCGATCACTTCGTCTATTATATCGATATTATCTTTAAAAGATGTACGATCTATGTTGTTATCATAAGCAACCATTTCTAAGGCTTGATTGCCAAATTCTGGATTTGCGAAGTATGGCGCAATCTGCTTAATCAGCATGTCTTGCAATTTTTGTATAATTTTTTTGTTGTTTTCTGAATTTGTTAGAGAGTTTCTATTAGAAATCAAGTCAAAATCTCTACTGTTCATTATAACTGGGAAAGGACAATCTTGATCGTTTATAGGAAACGTTGAATATAATGTATATTTGTTCTTTTTATTATTTTCCCAATCAAACGGAACAGCTATTGTTTCTGCGGCATTATTAAATAAGTGGTATTTTTGAGAATTTGCATCATTTGTTATAGTCAAGACAGAGTATGTTAATCCATTTGCGACCTGTTTAATGTCGCTTTTTTCTATCTTTACACGAGTTTCATTTTCGCGCCCATCAGTTTTATCAACAAAATACACGTTCTGTATTTTTAACAAGAATAGCATTGATGCAATTTCTTTGCTTATAAAATGTCCGACGGAGCGCCTATATATTTCTATTGCATCTTCCTGTAAAGTTATTTCTATACAAGTATCATAACATGTATCACCGTCGACATATTTACCATTTTGCCATTCTATTGGAAAATTTGTATTAAAAGGGATCGCCAAAAATGGAAAATTATTACTCCAGTTTTCTTCCAAGGTAGATATTTTTTTATATACATCTGTGTTTTTATAACTTTCAAATTCTTTTTTACATTCTGTTTGGGAAAAACACACAGCATAATCCCCTGAATATATTTTTACTTTTTCTGCCCAATTTAAAATTCCTCTAAAACCGATACCCTTGGAACCCGTGGTTTCTGATTCTTCTTCTGTTTTTGTGGATATGTGTGATATACAAATAGCTTCCAATTTTTCGCTATTAAATGGGACGCCTTGGTTTAATATTTTTAAAATTCTACCATCTAAAACGAATTTGGTCGAATTTACGTTTGAATCAGATGATGCATTTGCTGCATCATCTACATTTTGCAGTAATTCAAGCAAAATACGCCCATCATAATCCTTCTTGGTGTGGTTTTGCTCGTTTATAAAGGATTTTAAATCTTTTGCTTTAATTTCAGCAGACAAAACAGGCGGATTAAACCAATCTGCCAATCTTTGTTTTCTATAATTATCCGCCCAAGACGTGTTTTGTGTCATAGTTATTCCTGTTTTTATATATTATAGACTTTTTTATTGTTTTGTCAAGGTTTATAAACCAAAGATACATAGATGTTTCCTTGAAAAAAACGTAAAAATCCCTGTTATTACCTGTAAATTGGATATCTAATACCGTTAAATATTACAACTCCGCCACAAAAACAAAATCGGCTTTTGCCGATTTTATTTTTATCGTGATTGGTTTTT
>DFKH01000024.1 GCA_002373815.1 Alphaproteobacteria bacterium UBA3650 | reverse complement strand
TAGAGATTAATAGAAATGCACCAAATCCCGTTGTAAAGGTTGATAATTATGAAAAAATGCTTTATAAAATGAAGAAGGAAGCGAAGAAATCAGCACACAACGCCAAACCGGTTAAAGAAATACAATTAAAGCCAAATATCGCATTAAACGATTTAAAAACAAAAGCAAACAACGCCCGCAAATTTCTTGAGGATGGTTCAAAGGTAAAAGTTGTACTCATGATGAAAGGTAGAGAATTATTGAGACGTGAGGAAAATAAAAAACCCATACTTCAGTTTATTGTTATGCTTGAAGATGTGGCAGTACCTGAGTTTACGCCAAGGGATGAGGGTAATAAGACGATTGTGACTCTGAAAAAGAAAAATTAAAAAACCTTAAAAAATTTGGTGGTTTAAAAAAAAGTTTGTACCTTTGCCACTGTTAATAAAAAAAATAGTCACAAAAGTTTAACAAAAAAATAAAAAATGGTAGTAGATTTTAAAAACACAAATTATTTCGAGAGAACACAAGTACTTAATGATTATTACAATGACATCAGAAAATTTGATGACACTGTAGATGTAGAAAAGGAAAAGGAATTATTTAATGAGCTGAATGCTATAAAGGCTGCATGCGATGAAATATCAAAAAAATATAAAGAGGAAACGGGTATAAATATTCCTCGCCATGAACTTGATAGCAGATTGATAAGTGAATACGGCATCAATCCGGATACGGAGCAAAAGATAAAAGATAAAATAATAAATGCAAATCAGCGTTTTGTTGTATCGGTTGCGAGAGTATTTGCAGATAAGGACAACTTGCTTGATGCCATTAATGAAGGTAATATTGGGCTTATTGAGGCACTGAACAACTATGACTCCTCAAAAGGAACAAAGTTTAGTAGTTTTGCCGTGTATTATATACGTAGGTCTATTAACCTTTTTAAGATGGAGTGTGGAAACGTTGTAAAGAAGAAAAACATTTCCAAAACATATTATATTATACCAAAGGCAAGAAACGCCTTTATGCAGGAAAACCATAGGCAACCTACAGCGGATGAACTGATTGCCTTTATTGCTGACAGATTTGGTTTTAATATAAAAGATAGTGCCGACATGCTTGACATTAATGTTGCATCCATTGATGATAATGCAACTGACGATGACAATGTAAATGCAGGTAATTTAAATCAGTATGAAACTTATAGCGCATCGCAAAATCTTTACGAAAAGATAGTTGATGATGAGCAGAATAAACTGGCTGTGAAAAAACTCCTAAAGTTCTTAACCCCAAGGGAAAAAATCATAATAACAATGTGCTATGGCATTGGATATGATAGAGAATATGAACTTAAGGAAATTGCAGAACATATTGGTATAACTACTGAGAGAGTTCGACAAATGAAAAAAAGTATTATGGAGAAGTTGAAAAAATGTAAGGTTTAATATTAAAAATGAGCAGCCAATTAAGGTTGCTCATTTTGTTTAGATATCCTCTTCGCACATAGCGTCTTGTATTGCGTCTTTAAGTGTTTCCATATCGTTAGGGCCGATGGTGTTCAATTTAAAACCAATCGCTTGGGCTATTCCTCGCCATGACATAACACCGGGATTATTTGTTCTTATAAAGTGACACGCTTCTTCATATACGGTGTCGTAATCTAAGTCGTTATCATACCCGTCAAAGTTATCAAAACTACCTTCCATCATCACTCTCTTTACAGACTCTTTCACAATTCTGTGAAGGTCACTCTCTGTTAATCTAATTACTTTTTTCATTGTCTTAAATTTTGCTTAATTGTTGGTCAAGTCGCCTAATTTCGGGTGCGTTAAGGTGATATTCACTACCGCTATCACTCTTTTCGTGATTTATTTTCTTTCTGAATTCAGATTGTTTACCCTCAGGTGTGGATGGTCCCTTTATTACGCTTTGTGCCAATGCACTAACATTAATAAAGTCAGGGATTCTTGAAATTACAGATTCCTCGTCACCCCTTGTGGCTTTTTTGTTATTATATTCGTATTCAGATTTATTAAAGTCACCTCTTTGACCGTTTATTTTTTTAATGGCTCCACGTTTAATGGTTTTTTCTTCATCCTCACGTATAAACCTATTTATTTCTTCTCTAATTATTCTTTGAATGTCCATAAAAACAAGTATTTTCTTAATAAATAGATAAAAAGTGTTAAATATATAGATTTTCTTTCAAAATATTTTGGTTTTTCGAGAAAAATATGTACCTTTGCAACTGTAAACAAAAAAATACGAGACATGGCACAGGAAAACAACGCTTTTTTGAATGTTTTTGACGCAAAAAACATGACAACCACCGAAAATGGTGCTTTATCAAAGGTTTCTACGTTATCAGTAATTACTGACCAGTTTGGCAAGGCGGGAAATTATCGTGAGCGAAACATTGAAGATGTATTTGCTGACATGGATGCGTTATGGAACGAAAATCAGCTTTATGCGTTGCGTTTCGTTTTCTATTTGCGCATGGTTACTCGCAAAACAACACTCATAGACGGGGATTCTAACACCACTACCACAGAATCCGTACAAAAGGGACAAGGTGCTCGTGATGAGGTATACAAGAGACTGTTATGGCTTGCCAAATATCAGCCAATGGCTTTTTATGAGAATATATGGGTACTCCCCTTTGTTGGCTCGTGGAAAGACATGTGGATGCTTATGTACTATGACGAAAAGTTTGACTTGCATTGCATCGATAGGAAAGACATAATTTTTAACCTCATTAATTGGGGTTTGTCATCGAAAGCAAGTACAGACCTTGTAAAAAAGTACATGCCGAGAATTAAACCTTGGCCTAAGTGCAAGACTGATTGGACAATTTTTGCCAATAAAATTGCCAGAGAATTCGCCAATTATTGCCATCTTTCATATAAGGATTATAATCACTTAAAGACGAGTGGTTGCGCTCATGATTTTCAGAAAATCATTTGCGATAGACGATATCCTGAAATCGAATGGAACAAAATTCCCGGAAAGGCGCTCAATATTTTGGCAGGTGGTAAATTCCTATCTCGTCATTGCTTAACAACGGCATTCACTGAGTGGGTTATGGCGCAGCCAACTGTAAAATTTACCGGATATGTTTGTGACCTATATCGTGAAACTCATGCGCACATGAACAGCATGCCATTGTATAAGAAAATTTTAACTGATAAGCAGTTTGATGAACTTATTGCTAAG
>DFKH01000008.1 GCA_002373815.1 Alphaproteobacteria bacterium UBA3650 | reverse complement strand
TCTATCCAGCTGAGCTACGGGACCAATGTGCGTATTATAACGCATTTTCCCCAAATCGTCAAGGAAATTCATCTTTTAGCTTTTTGATTAGCTCTGATACGATCCATCATAACTTGTCGTGTTTCTTGATCTAACTCACCAGGTTTTGCCGTCAATAACTGTTTAGCTAAACGATCACCCAAAACTCTTTTATATCTGGTAGCTATATCTCGCGTACGCTTTGATTTTAACCCCATTAATGCAGCCTGTTTTAATGCAAACAAATCTCTTTCAAGTTTTTGTTCTTTGGACAATCTTAAAGATTTATGCGCCTTTCGAAGAACATCTCGCACATATCCTTTTTGCAATCCCAATGCCGATGGAGTCCCATCTTGCGTTACTTGGCCATTTTCTATTGTAATCACACGATCAGCCGCCATAATTTCCTGGGCATTATGTGTCACAACAATAACAGTACGTTCTTTACTTAATTCAATCAATTTACGGAAAATTTTAACTCTCTTTCCTGCATCCAAGTTAGCCGTTGGTTCATCATAAATTAATATCGGAGAAGCGCGCAATACTGACTCAGCCAAATTTTCTCTTTGCCTTTGCCCACCCGACAATTCTGACATTTTTCTGGTTAAGCCTTTTTTTCCTATTTCTTTGTACAAGCCCACACTTTCTAACGCTTTCTTTTTATCATCCTCATTTGCATGAGCTCGCACAGAATCCAAATTTTCAGAAATATCTCTTTGCTCAAAGTAATCTGCTTGCTGATTCACAATCGCCATTTGTTGCTCTAAAAAGCCTTTGGGTAAATCGGTCACGGGAATACCATCCAAAATAACGCTACCAGCTCCTTCTCGGCGATGAGTCAACATCCTTAGCAAAGTGGATTTTCCTCCATGAGAAGGACCAGTAATAACTGTCAATCCATTACCAATATCCAAATTAATATTTGATAAAACTGATTTGTCTGCACCTGGATAAGTATAACTTAAACCCTTAACAGAAAAATGACCTTGCACTTTTGAAGGGGTTTTATCCCCATATGTTAATTCATGCGAGCGATCATATGATAAATCTTTTTCACTATTTTTTCTTTTATCCAATGTTTCAACCATATTGGCTGCAATACTATAAACTCTTTGTGACGACCATGTTGCCACACTAGCGGCCGAAGTCAACGCAGCAAAAAGGCCCAAATTACCCGTTTTAACAGCCTCAATACCTGCCCACAAACCAACACCAATGGTCGTGACAGAGTCCACAAGCATTTTCATAAAATAATTTCTACGATAACGCTTGTTTCTGCTTTCCATCGCCTTCGTGGCATCTTCAGACAGATTACGTAAAGCCTGATATTCGCTCTCTGCTATCCCCAAATCTTTTACACGCTGTTGATGTTCTAAAACATCACGTTGTCGAGTTAAAAACTTATTGTTCACCCTTCTAAAATCATCATTATTTTTATTGTTTTGTACCGCATTCTTATATGATAAATAACTATTAATACCCACAGAAGCAGCAACCACACTCCCCATAACAGGATTTCTTATCAATACGTGTCCTATTCCCAAAAGAGCTGATGGAATATAAAAAGCTAAGTTCACCGTTTGATTTAATAACTGCATCTCATAGCCCGCACTTTGCATTGCAACTTGTGCTATTTCTGTAGCATTTTTTCCACCCCTTGCCGCCTCGGGCATTTCGCTTGCTTTTTTTGTTTTAGTAATACCGCGGTGCTGTTTGCCGACAAAATTAAAAGCCTCTTGATTTGTTTCCTGATATACACTCAAAACACCATCTAAAGAATTCAACAATCTTTGTAAACCAAGCCCACAAGCTGCCGCCAATGTATAAGCACCTTGTCCTACTGCACTTTGTAAAGCATTCAGTGACCACGCAGAAACACTCGGCATTGCCCCACCCCACAATACAGCAATGCCTAAATTGGCTACACTAGAAGTAATAAAACGTTTTTTATCATTCTTAATTGCCTCTTTATAAATTGGAAGCAATTCGCTGATTGTTTCTTTCTGTCTTTGCCACCACGATTTACTCTTGTCTTGTTGTTCATTTTTAGTATCAGACATGTAATCTCCTTGTGCTTTACTCACCTCATCATTCATAGACAACAGGTCGTGTTTCTTATAAAATCACTCAACACCGCATAGGAGTATGCTATATACATTTATATATGATGTCAACAAAAAAGTCAGATGGCCTGTAAGCCGGGTTCTGTCATAGGGCAATCATTCGTCTGGCAATATCATTACTGATACGCTCAAGCAACCTACCTAGCGCCGGCGGACCTGAGACTGTCCTTTTACAATGCAAAAAGCATCGGCCGTCTTGTTTGGTCTTGCTTCCAATAGGGTTTGTCCTGCCACAAGGCCTCTCAGCCTGCGCGGTGAGCTCTTACCTCGCCGTTTCACCCTTACCCAGCGAACTGGGCGGTTTGTTTTCTGCGACACTGTCCATCGGGTCACCCCGCCCGGACGTTATCCGGTATTGTGTCTCATACGAAGCCCGGACTTTCCTCCATGGGTTGCCCCACAGCGATTGCCTGACCATCTGACAGGGGATATTGTATCACAAAAGCGAAAATAAGTCAAGTTACATCGCTATTTTGTTTTATGGTAATATATTACCACACAAAAAAGTACTTGACAGATGGGACTTTTTGCGCTATAATGTCACCGTTTTTAACAAAAGGAATAAAAAAATGATTACAAAAACAACAAAAACAGTGAAGCCAGCTGATGCAGACATCAAGTGGTACTTGATTGACGCTAACGGTGTTGTTTTGGGTCGTTTGGCCAGCCAAATTGCCACCATTTTACGTGGTAAAAACAAAGCTTGCTACAGCCCCAACCAAGATTGCGGTGACCATGTTGTCGTGATTAACGCCGAAAAGATTGCCGTCACAGGACGCAAAATGGCTCAAAAAGAATACTATCACCATACAGGGTATATCAGCGGTTTGAAAACTGTTACATTACCTGAACAATTGAACAAACATCCAGAACGCGTTTTAATTCAAGCGGTGAAAACCATGATTTCACGCAATTCTTTGGGTGCCAAACAAATGAAAAAATTGCATGTTTTTGCTGGATCCGAACATCCACATGCGGCGCAACAGCCAATCGTGTTGGATATTGCCGGTAAAAATCCAAAAAATAAGAGAGGTGAATAATGGTCGCTAAGAAGAAAGAAACAGCCGAAAAGGCTCCTAAAGCGGAAGAAAAGAAAACCGCCAAGAAAGCTCCTGTCAAAAAAGCAGCAGCTAAAGAAACAAAAGCGGCTGTTAAAACAGTGGTGGAAAAGAAAGTTTCCAAAACAGCCAAAAAGTCTTTAGACGAATTAAAAGATGTGGTCAAAGAAGCTGAAGCTCCAAAAACAGAAGAAACAAGAAGCGAAGTGAAAGCTGAAGCAAAACCAGCCGAACCACGTCAACCAAAGAAAGATAAATTTGGCCGCAGCCAAGCTGTTGGTAAGAAAAAAGATGCCATTGCACGTGTTTATTTAAAACTCGGCAAAGGCAAAATCACTATCAATGATCGTGATTTAAAAGATTATTTTCCACGCCCTGTGTTGCAAATGATTATCAATCAACCATTTGTTGTCACAGCTCGTGAAGGTCAATATGATGTGGTATGCACCGCTGTTGGTGGTGGCTTGTCCGGTCAAGCATACGCTTTGCGTCATGGCATCAGCCGTGCATTAGATTTGTTTGAACCAGATTTGCATACAGCTTTGAAAAAGGCTGGCTTCTTGACACGTGATAGCCGCGTTGTCGAACGTAAGAAACCAGGTTTGTCCAAAGCACGCAAACGTTTCCAATTCTCGAAACGGTAAGCACAACAAAACTTTCGGGTTTCAAGAGTCGTCTTTTCTGGCGACTCTTTTTTTATTCCTTATTAAAAAAACACTTGCATTTTGTTTTAAAATGTGTATAATAGGATTCATTAAATGACCTTTGTGGGGGTATAGCTCAGTTGGTAGAGCGTTGCAATGGCATTGCAAAGGTCAGGAGTTCGACCCTCCTTACCTCCACCAATTTAAGATTCAGCCCGTTTGAAGCGGTTTTTTTTCGTGCCTGAAATGAGGCGATGATAAGCCCGTTATAAAGGCTCTTGTGATGAATTGGAACGTTTATTTGAAAATGCCCATTTACCACAATTCATCCGCATTTTTTTGAGAAAGAAAGCAAAAGTGCTATTTGAGCAGATGAACCAACCCAAACTTGTCTTTGCTAGGTAATCCATAAAAAAGGCATAACTTTGCGCCTTTTCCGTTTCGTATCTTTATCCGCTAGGCAATTTTAATTTAGAATTGAGAATAGGACAGTTAAAAAACGTTGAAATTAAGTAATATTTTATGTAGAATATAGTTAAAGGAATTTAGTAATGTATACGTCTATTAAAATTAAAGAATATAAATGTTTTACAAATGATAAGGATTTTCAAGGATTCGATCAGATAAAGCCAATCAATGTTATTATTGGTAAAAATAATAGTGGTAAATCAAAGTTTTTAGAAGCATTGGCATTGATTATTAAAAATGACGGACAAGGCATCCCTTTTCAGGCCCTGTTTCAGCATCAATTGTCTATTGATGAATTACGAAAAGCATTTGCAGAAAATGCGCGTTCTATGTGGTCTGGTATATCTTGTAGAGGAAATGATTGGGCCGATGTTGGCATATACTTGCAAAATAAACAAATCTTACTTCAACAAATTGGTGATACAAGAACAGTTTTGGATATAGATATCAATAATTTTGCATTACCTAAAAATGAAATAATAAAACGCCTTCAAGAAAAAATAGATAAAAAATATTTACAAAAGTATATTTTCCTACATTTACAATCAGAAAGAGATATTGGGCAAGAGATGATTTCTTATGGAATAGATATTAAAGACTCTCTCATTCAAGGAAATGCGACAGGCATAACATCACTAGTTGCGAGAATGTTAAATGACGAAAGTGGAGATAAAGATGGTTGGCAAGATTTTATTGAAAAAGATTTTTTAGCAAAAATTAACGATATTGTATCTCCAGAAATAAAATTTGAGAGAATATACACAAAAATTTCCGCTAATAACCTACACGAGATTTACCTGGAAGAAAAAAGCAAGGGAGGGATTAAGTTATCTGATTGTGGTAGTGGCTTGAAAACAATCATTGCAACGTTAACTCTGCTATACATTGTCCCTCATTTCCAAAAAGAAAAGCATTTTATTTTTGCTTTTGAAGAATTGGAAAATAATATGCATCCGAACTTAGAAAGAAAATTATTGTCTCATATCAAGACTTATATCAAAGATAGACCCGATGATTATGTATTTTTAACGACACATTCTAATGTTGCTATAGATTTATTTGATAAAGATTCATCTGCTCAGATTGTTCGTGTCTGTAATGATGGACATTCTTCTACCATGGAAACAGTAAGTACTGATGATGACAAGAGAACATTACTTGATGATTTAGGGGTAAAGGCTAGTGATTTACTGCAGTCTAATTGCGTAATATGGGTTGAGGGTCCTTCCGATAGAATTTATCTAAAAAAATGGATAGAACTATTTAACAGTGATATGAGACTGGAAGAGGGGTTGCATTATCAGTTTTTATTCTATGGAGGAGCTTTGTTAGCTCATTATAGTGCCACTGATAAAGATGAATTTATCAATTTATTAAGAGTGAACAAAAATTCATATATTGTTATGGATAGCGATAAACAAGCGAGGCTAAGTCATCTCAAAGATCGGGTACGGCGTATTCGTAGTGAATTAAGAAAAAATTATTGGATTACGGATGGACGAGAAATAGAAAATTATTTACCTAATGCAGTATTAAAATCCTACTTTGATAAGGAAATAAATCTGGGAAAGTTTGACTCATTTGCTGAAGTATACAAAAAAATGAATTCTTCCGTTACATTTGATAAGGTCAAATTTGCCTCAGATATAACAAAAAAAGAGTATTATACTTTAGAGGCTTTAACCCAACAGTTAGATTTAAAAAAGAAGGTAACAGAACTTATAGATTTTATCAAAAAATCTAACCTAGATAATTGTTAAAAAATAGGTTTTAATTATCACTCGGAATGTCGAAGTTCCCATAGTCAAAGACAGGAGCGCGGTATTTACTGATTTTCTTACTAAGTGACGGATCGCTTAAAAGACATTCTTTCACCAAGGCAGTGGCTAACTCATCTTCGGCCAGTTTAGGTCTTTCTATCGCATAAAATTCATCTGCCGGCACAATGGGCTTTTTGGTATGCCCTTCGTACAATTTCTTCAATTCTTCCCCTTGTTGATAGGCGGCCAAATTCAGGTGGTCCAGCGCCAACGCCAAAAAGGCTTCAAAAGGGATAGGATCCCCTGTCAATTCCAGATACTGCATTTTCATAATCTGAAGGGCCTCTATCAGGTGGGCCACACCCCGATATTGACGCCAGATATCTTTATAGTGGGGGGCATTATTCTTTTGGGAATCTTTAGCTTTTCCCTCTTTGATGTCTTTATCCAAAACAAATGCCGCTTTGTTGAGGCTGACTTTACCGGCCAATTTGGGATCCTGTTGCATAGACTGCATTGTCTTTAACATCCGCATGACATAAGACCAATCGTTTTTTTGGATATGCTCTACCAACTCTTTCATCTCTTGGGCCGATCGACAAAGGCGCAAAAGCCGTATTCCACCCAATTTTTCAAAAATCTCGGGCATTTCCTTTTCAAGGCCTGAGACCTTTATCAGTAAAAAT
>DFKH01000084.1 GCA_002373815.1 Alphaproteobacteria bacterium UBA3650 | reverse complement strand
TTTTTCATTTTTTCAAATCTTTTTTTGGGAGATTTTATTGCTTGTCTTTTTTATTATTTGATTACTTGTAAAATAAACAAAAACAAATGTCCCAATGGAGTGGGACATTTTGGTTAGTTGATCCTTGTCTTATTATTTTTTATGTTTAAACTGTGCATTATAAAGGGTGGCATAAGCCCCATTTTGGGCTAATAATTTTTCGTGCGTTCCTTCTTCAACAATCTCACCTTCATTGATTACAACAATTTTGTCCGCATTTTGAATTGTGGACAATCTGTGTGCAATGACCAACACAGTTCTGTCCTTCATTAGGTTGTCAATCGCCTGTTGAACAATGCCCTCAGATTTGTTGTCCAAAGCAGAAGTTGCTTCGTCTAAAATGACAATTGGTGCATTTTTCAAAAAAGCTCTGGCAATGGCAACACGTTGTTTTTGACCGCCAGAAAGCAGTGTTCCGCGTTCGCCGATGTCGGTATCTAATCCATCTTCAAGCTCGTCAATAAATTCTTCCAGACAAGCAGATTTGACAGCTTGTTTGATTTCATCTTCGGTGGCATCAAATTTGCCTAATAAGATATTATCGCGGATTGTTCCTGAAAATAGGAAATTGTCTTGAAACACAATGCCGATGTTTTGTCTTAAAGAATGTCATGTAAAATCACGAATATCTGTGCCATCAATTGTGATCGAGCCTTCGTTGACATCATAAAAACGAGGAATTAAACTGACAATTGTGCTTTTCCCTCCACCAGAATTGCCCACAAATGCTACCGTTTTCCCCTTTGGAATCATTAAATTGATATGCTTTAACACAGGGGTGTCTGTCTTATACTCAAAAGACACATCGTGGAATGTGATATTATTTTTAATATGTTTCATTTCAATGGCATTTTTCTTGTCTTTGACGGGAATATCGTAATCTAGCATTTCAAAAACACGTTCAATAGCCATAAATGATTGTTGTACTTGAGTAAAATTTTTACCAATATTTTTAATCGGGCTATAAAGCATCAGCATAGATGTCATAAAGGCCACAAAATCACCAGCGGTAATTTGTTTTGAGGTAATTAAATAAGATCCGTACCAAATAGCCCCCGCCATACCTATGGCAATCACAATGTGCATCATGGGCGATAGCCAAGCAGTTCGTTGAGTATTTTTGATGCTGAGTTTAAATGCTTGCTTTAAAATTTCATTGAACTGTTGTCTTTTATATTCTTGTAAATTGTAGGAAGCAATTGTTTTGGCACCTGCATGTGTTTCATTAAAGACAGTGAAACCAGCTGCTCCTACTTCAACAGATTTTTTCACAATATCTTTAATGCGACGACGAATGCCCGCCAATGGATATAGCGCTCCTCCTAACACGACAATAGCGATAATGGCTAGTTGCCACGAGGTATAAAACAGGACGCAAATCAATGTAATAGATGAGAAAATGCGTGTTGTAAATGTCTTTAAATTAGAGAGCAGACCAGTGCAAGCAGTACCTGGATCAGCACTGAAACGTTGTGCCAAGTCCCCCGAAGTATGCGCATCAAAAAATGCTTGATCCATTTGCATCAATTTGTTATACATCTTACGACGTAATTCGCGCGAGATTTGTCCTCCCGTCCATGTGTTTAAATAGGCTGCTGCATATTCTAAAATAGACTGAACAATGGTAAATCCGATAATAAGAATGGGGATGACGTATAAAGGTAAATTCCATGGTGTTGATCCATTTTGTTCAATAATGACCGTATCCATGAATGGCTTTAAAGCCAAAGCGATAACAGCATCTAACGAGCCGATTGGAATAGTAATCACTAAACTGAGTAAAGCTCGAAACCAAAAGGGACGAATAAATGGCCACATTCGTTTATAATTGATGACAAAGTTCATCTGTTTTAATTTTTGTAACATGCACATCCTTTGTTTGATGATTTATTTTAACAAGATCATAAATGAATTGCAAGTTTTTTTACGCGTCTTCTTCTGAAGATTCGTTGTCAGTATCAAGAACATGTGTGATTGGTTTTATTTTTTCAATTTTAGCGCCTGCAAATAATTTTTCAATTTCTGCTACTGTTGGATCCTTTTCCATATCTCCAATAAGTTGTTTTTTTGCATTTTCTTTTTGTTCCTTGATAGAGGGAGAGCCACCTGTTCTTTCAGTTTTTAAGAGCCACTGAGTGCCTGTTTGATCGCGTAGGAATTTGGTCAAGTTTGCCGAAAAATTTCCAGGTGTATTTGGGGCTAATTCACAAACTATCGTTTGATTTTTTATTTCAATGGGACGCACAAAATTTTCCAAATTAAAAGCCAAAATTCGTTCGCCCTTAGAACGAGCTAAATTGACGATTTCTTGAATATTTTGAAAAGTAGGCGCTGATTCTGTTGTTTGCTCTGAGATGTTTTCTTTTTGTGAGGATGATTGTTTCTCTAATGCTTGTTGTGTATTTAAGCGAGGTGTTGTTTCATTGTTTTTTTTTACCTCTTCCAATAATTGCTCTGGCGTAGGAATTTCGGACATATAAGCCATACGAATCATTAACATTTCTGTGGCTTGAAAAGGCCTATCGGCAGAACGAACTTCTTGTACCCCTTTCATCAATAACTGCCAATTGGCAGTCAGAGTATTCATAGAAGTATTCTTGGCTATTTCTTTTAATGTCTTTTGTTCATCTTGTGTAAAACCTTCTAATGATGTTGTTTTAGGGACAATTTTTAGACAAGTAAGTTTATAAGTTAAATCCATTATATCTTGGACTAATGTCAAAGCATCTGCACCAGCTTGGTATTGTTGATTTAACAATTCAAAGACCATTGGCATGTCGACCTTTAAAATGGCTTGGTAAAGATCTAATAAAGCGCCTTTATCTGCAATACCTAACATTTGACGGACATCATCTTGAGAAGGATCATCGGGTAATTGTGTCATTGCTTGATCCAATAATGACAATGAATCACGCACAGAACCATCCCCTGCTTTTGCGATTAAATACAGGGCTTCCTCGGAAAATTTTCTTTTTTCTTTTTTACAAATTGTGGCTAAATATTTTGTCAGCGTCTCTGTTTCAATTCGCTTTAAATCAAAACGTTGACAGCGTGATAAAATAGTTAAAGGAACTTTACGAATTTCGGTTGTGGCAAAAATAAATTTCACGCGTTCAGGTGGTTCTTCTAAAGTTTTCAATAAGGCATTAAAGGCCGCTTTGGATAGCATATGAACTTCATCGATTATATAGATTTTATAGCGGGCAGAAACAGGATTGTATTTTGCTCCTTCAATAATTTCACGTACATTATCTACACCCGTGTTGCTAGCTGCATCAATTTCAATGACGTCAATATGGGAATCGTTGGCGATGTCTTGACAATGTTTGCATTTCCCACAGGGATTAGGTGTCATGCCCCCTTTACCATCTTCGCCGATACAGTTTAAACCTTTTGCAATGATACGTGCAGAGGTTGTTTTCCCGATGCCACGAATACCTGTTAAGATATAGGCTTGTGCTAAACGATTTTGTTTGATGGCATTTGTGATTGTACGAACAAGTGCTTCCTGTCCAATCAGATCATCAAAAACCTGAGGACGATACTTGCGTGCAAGAACTTGTGAATTGGTGGTCATAATCAATCCTTTTGATACTAGGTGGAAAGGCATGACCCGTGAAACAAAGGCTGAGCTGCTTTCTTCCGAACCTGACTCGCTGTCCAAAGGACAACGTCCACACCCTTCCGATATGTATTCTACGAAAAATAGGGGTGAAAGTCAAGATAAAAATTACTCAGATTTTACGGGACGTTGGAACAGGGTTTCAATTTCCTTTTTGGGATCAGCATTTTCATAAATGACATGGTATAATGCTGTACATAAAGGAATTTCAAGCTTGTCGCGTAATGCGTAAATGGCTTTTAATGTTGGTACGCCTTCTGCTAATTTTTCAAACTTTTCCCCTTTTGCCCAAGCTTCACCATAGGCACGGTTATGGCTGTGCGGTGAGAATAATGTGGCTTCATAATCCCCTAAATGAGCCAAACCATAGGCTGTTTTAGGATCGCCTCCAAAGTATTCAATAATGCGACCGACTTCAACTGGACCGCGTGCCATTAAGGAACCTTTCAGCGATGTCCATCCCATACCATCCAAAATCCCAGCCATGACACCGACAACATTTTTTAAGGCAGCTGCAACTTCATTACCAATCAAATCTGTACCATAATAGGAACGAATCAGATTGCTGTTCATATAGTCCGCAATTTCATACTTTGCTTCATCTGATGCCGAGCTGACAACGACACAACTTGGAATGCCTTTTAGGTAATCTTGAGGATGTCCCGGACCACCCAATACAGCAACTTGCACATCTTGCTCGGAAATTTCTTCAGCAAAAATTTGTGTCATTCGCTTGCCTGTTGCAGATTCAAGCCCTTTCATAGCTAATAAAAACTTTTTGCCTTTTAGATTATATGAAGACATTTGCTTGCATAAATCACGAAAACCCTGACATCCGATGGAAATGATTATGAAATCGTTTTTCATCACGTCGGCCATATCTGTGGTATAGGACACATTTTCGGGCATTTGGCAATATCCATTAAAACCAGTTTTAATCAAAGATTCATAGGCTGGATCACCTGGAACACCTAAAAACAGAACATCTGATTTTTTATATGTTGCACAATACCAACCTAGAAAGCCTCCCCAACGACCACAGCCAATTACAGATACTTTGGAAAAATCAGTCATAAGAACCTCCTTTTTTAATATAAAACCAGCTTAGCATTGTTTTGTTAAAAAGGCAAGTCTTTTATATTGTTTGTTGAAAAGCCGTTGCAATAATGCTTTTAAAATTAGGTTTAAATTTTGATTTTGTTTTGGTAAAATGTGCCAAATATTCAATATTGCCACTTCCTCCTTGAATAGGGGAAAAAGTCAAGTCTTGAAGATAAAAATTATTTTCTCGAAATATGGAAACGACTTTTATCAAAATGTTTTCGTGTATTTTTTGATTTTTAATTACGCCATGATATTTATCTGCTATTTCTTTGCCGCATTCAAATTGTGGTTTAATGAGGCAGATTAAGTCTGTGAGGTTAGGCATTTCATTTAATTTTGGAATCATTTTTGTAATGGAAATAAAAGATACGTCGCTAACCACAAGAGTACAATTGATAATTTTATTCAGGTCAATATCGCGAAAATCTGTCTGTTCATAAAGAGTGACTGAGGGATGATTGCGTAAACTTTCTACCATTTGATTTTTGCCTACATCCACAGCAATGACTTGTTTTGCCCTATTTTGTAAAGCACAATCGGTAAATCCGCCGGTTGAAGATCCTATGTCTAAAATAATCTTGTTTTTTAAATTGATTTTAAATGCTTGCAGTGCCTTTTGCAATTTTAGACCACCTCGGGATACATAAGGACAAACTGTTCCACGAATTTCCAATTCTTCTGGATTTTGTATATCTTGACTTGGTTTTGTTAAAAGTTGTCCTTGACAAAAAACAAGGCCTGCCTCAATAGTGGCTTTAGCTTTTGTACGAGTGTCAATTAGTTTTTGTTGAACAAGGGCAACATCTAAGCGCATTTAATGGGCATCCTTCCAATTATCTCCAATGCCAACTTCCGTTATTAAAGGGAGGGACAGTCCAACTACTTGTTCCATGGCTTGTTTGACCAATTGTGTGGTTTGTTCCACATCTTTATCAGCCACTTCAAAGACCAACTCATCATGTACTTGTAACAATAAAGTAGCATCTAAATTAGAGTGTTTCAATGCTTTATCCACGCGAATCATTGCCATTTTGATAATATCGGCTGCCCCTCCTTGAATTGGCGCATTGATGGCGGCGCGCAAAGCGAAAGATTTAGTGGTGTTGTTGTTCAAACCTGAAATATATATCTTGCGACCAAAAGGTGTTGTGACAAAACCATTTGCTTCCACAAATTGTTGCGTATTTGTCATATATTGTTTGATTTCGGGATATTCGGCAAAATATGTGTCAATGTAATCTTTGGCTTCGGTGCGTGAAATACCTAAGTTTGCAGCTAATCCAAAGGCAGAAATGCCATAGATTATTCCAAAATTGATGGCCTTTGCACGGCGACGTTGATCGGGGGTAATTTCATTAAGTGGAATATGTAATACTTGGCTAGCCGTGCGAGCATGAATATCTTCATTATTTAAAAAAGATTGTTTTAATTTTTCTACATTGGCAACTTCAGCCATTAAGCGTAGTTCAATTTGTGAATAGTCGGCAGAAAGTAGTTTATATCCTTTTTTTGCAATGAAGACTCGGCGGATTTCTTTGCCTTCATCCGTTCGGACAGGAATATTTTGTAAATTAGGATCA
>DFKH01000117.1 GCA_002373815.1 Alphaproteobacteria bacterium UBA3650 | reverse complement strand
CCTTTCATTTTTATTGATAATTAAAAAAAATTCTACTTTTTCCAAAGTGGACGGATGTTGAAAATCTGCCTAAAACAGCATCACCTATTCAATATATTCGGCGATCACCCGCCCAATATTGACGGATATTTTAGGTCGGATTTTCAAGTCCAGCATTCAGGCACCTGCCCAAATACAATTAAAATCCTAAATAAAAACAAAAAATATGTCAAGAAAAAATCCCCCATAGGAAAGGGGGGATAACTATAATACAAAATTTATTTTGCACTTTCTTTTTCTTGCATATCCTCACGCAGGAATTGTTCTACCGCAGGCAAAATGCGCTTTACCATCACCGCAACACCTTTTCCCGTTGGATGAATACCATCTTTTAAAAAGTAATCTTCTGATGTGTGCGATCCATCTTCACGCCACAACCCATCCATAAAGAATGGATATAGCAACAATTCATTTTCTGTTGCCAAATGCACATACATCTGACGTATACCATCTCGATATTCTTGTGGCTCGGTCAACATCGCCTCCATACCAACCAAAAAGACAGGAATTTCTTTTTGCTTAAAAGTATCAATCAGCGTTTGCAAATTTTTTTGTGTTTTTTCTAAGGGAAAATGTTGAAACATATCATTACTTCCAAGCTGTAAAATCACCCCATCTGGCTTACGAGCAATAGCACTTTTGATTCGATGCAAAGCACCAGCAGTCGTTTCACCACTTTTACTATGATTTAACACCTGCACATTATGTCCATTTTTCTTTAACACAACATTTAATTGGGACCAAAAAGAATCTTTTGCTTCTATATTATGTCCCACACTTAAACTATCACCAAACACCAATAATTTCATAGGCGTTGCCATCACAGATGTACTTATCATTAAACCTCCTAATAACAAAACAATGTTTTTCATATTTTTTCCTTTCACTGATACCTAAGAGCCTCAATTGGATCTAATTTCATGGCTTTTCTTGCCGGCATAATACCAGACACAACCCCTACAAAAATAGCGACAGAAGCCGAAATCACAACACTCCACAGAGAAATCGGGACCTGCTTATCAAGCATTTTTCCTGCAATCTGTGATAAAATAACCCCTAAAATCATACCAATAAAGCTCCCCATAAATGAAATGATAATAGATTCCATCAAAAATTGAAACATAATCCACCGATTAGGAGCCCCCAAAGCTTTACGCGTACCAATTTCCCGAGTTCTTTCGGACACAGATACGAGCATCATATTCATAATACCAATTGAACCAACTACCAAAGAAATTGAGGCTATGGACGACAATAAAAGAGATAAAATAAAACCTACATTTTGAACCTTTTCTACCATTTCTGTCATTAAATGAATTGAAAAATCATTGGGCGCGCCCTCCTTCAAATAATGACGCGCTCTAAGTAAATACTCTATACGCTTAGATACAGATTCCATTTTATCTTCTTGTGTCACTTTTACAAACGCAATATCCGTATATTGCGGTCGATTAGACCCTCTAAGACGTTGGCGTAAAGTCGTAACAGGCATCATAATGATATTATCTTGATCCTGTCCCATCAAATTGTCACCCTTCGCCTTTAAAGTGCCAATCACCGTAAAAGGTTGCCCCTTTAATCGCAAAACTTTTCCAATAGGATTTTGAAGTCCGAATAATTCATCCACAATCGTTTGTCCAATAATGATATAGGGTTTTCCCGCTTTCACATCTTTTTCTGTAAACGCCATTCCCGACTCAATTTCCCAATTACCAACAGCCAAGTAATCTGGATTTGTACCATAAACACTCACTCCATAGTTATTGGAACCATAAACAGCCTGAACAGCCGCATTGACAACATAAGAAGTTGTTTCAACATCTTTCAAACTTTTTAATGCTTCCACATCTTTAAAAGTAATACTAGGCCGCCCACGTCCACCACGCACGCCACCACTAACGGTTTCTGCTGGAGCCAAAATGATCAAGTTTGTCCCCATGGAATCAAATGTTTTGGTAATTTCATTACTGACAGTTTGGCCAGCTGCCACCATCAGTACAACAGAAGCAACACCAATCACAATACCCAACATGGTTAAAAAAGTTCTAAGCTTATAGGCAGAAATAGAAATCCAAGCTTCACGTAGGATCTGATAAATCATGCGTGATACTCCTTTCTCAGGCCATCATACTCTACTCGACCATCTGAAATTTTAATCATCCGTTTGGCATAATCAGCCACATCATCTTCATGTGTGACCAATACAATAGTAATTCCTTTTTTATTTAATTCCGTAAATAAATTCATAATTTCATCTGAAGTAATGGAATCCAAATTCCCCGTAGGCTCATCTGCAAAAATAATCTTTGGATGATTGATAAGGGCTCTTGCAATCGCCACACGTTGTTGCATACCACCTGAAATTTGGCTAGGCGGACGATCTCCATATCCCTCCAACCCAACAATCTTTAACATCTCCAACGCCCGTTCACGCCGTTCATTTTCACTAACACCTTGATAAATCAATGGCATCGACACATTATCTACAATCGAACGCTTCATCATCAAATTAAAATTCTGAAATACAAACCCAATTTTTTGCCCCCGAATGATGGCTAATTCTTTATCAGTTCGTTTTGCAACAGATTCACCAGCTAAAAAATACTCACCACTTGTGGGACGATCTAAACAGCCAAGAGTGTTCATCAAAGTAGATTTTCCAGATCCGGAGTGTCCCATAATAGCCACAAATTCGCCTTCATAAATCTTAAAATTGATATGTTTCAAAACAACCTGACTGGCCCCACCTTCCATGTAGTAGGTTTTACATAAATCCTTTACTTCTATGACAATTGGTTTCTCACTCATTTACGTTCACGCCGTTTCCCGCTTGAGGCTTCCAAAATAACCTGATCGCCTTCTTTTAAACCAGATTTGATTTCAATATTTGCCATATCAGAAATACCTTTTGTAATAACAATTGGGTGCAACCGACCATTTTTGAATTGATAAACAACATCTTCGTTTTTCAACATATCAGGATTTGGTACTTCATCTGTCGTCTTACGCAAAGCTGCTGATGGTTTAAACTGCAAGACCATGGCTGGCAATAAAAGAGCATCTTCTGCCCGTTCAACTTCAATAGACACACTTGCCGTCATCCCTGGCAATAACTTACGAGAAGAATTATCTACTTCAATCACAACAGTATACATCACCACATTAGATTCTTCTTTTGGAGACAAACGAATTTGTTGCACAACACCATCAAATTTATCATTTGGGTATGCATCTACCGTAAAGCTAACAGCTTTTCCAGCTTTTATCACACCAATATCTGCTTCAGCGATATTTGCTTCAATTTGCATTTTCGTCAAATCTTCAGCAATCATAAATAATGTTGGTGTAGAAAGACTTGCGGCCACAGTTTGTCCTTGCTCTACTTCCTTAGAAATCACAGTACCCGATACAGGAGATGTAATTGTTGCGTACCCATAATTACGTTTTGCTTTATTATAATCTGCTTGAGAGCTTAAAACATTGGCCTTTGCTGTTTCCAAATCAATCTCCGCTTCTTCTAAATTAGCTTTTGAAATCAATTTTTCTTTATACAGTTTGTTCAATCGTTCATAATTCAAATCTGAAATCTTTTTTTTGGCTGTTGCTAAATCCAATCTTGCTTTGGCATCATTTAAATTTTCTTGTAAAACAGAAGTATCCAATCGAGCCAACAATTGTCCTTCCTTGACTTCGTCATTATAATCGACCAAAACTTCTTCGATAATACCTGACACCTGTGTGCCAACAGAAACCTGATTGATAGGTTGAATTTTACCAGAAGCCGTCACAACATATGCTACGGATCCTCTTGTCACAGTCGCCATCTCAAAATCTTTTGCGGAAAAAGATTCCTTATTTTTGGGCTTCATCAAATACCAGCCCGTTACAACAATCAGAGCTAATACACCAATCACAATACCTTTTTTCATTTAAAACCTCCCGATTGCCCTGTATAAATTTGCCTTACTAATCAACACAGAATAAAAGGCATTGACTAATCCTTGACGAGCGTCAGACATTTGAGAAGTAGCTGTCAATAAATTTAAAATATCGCCTTTTCCAACTTCATACGATTTCATTGCTACCCGCTCATTTTCCTTGGCAGAATCTAACACCGCACGTGAAATTTTATAGGCCTCCACAGATGTTTGATAATCTTGATACGCCGTCCACACTTCATTACGAATGCTATTTTGTGTTTCTTGCAAACCATATTGCGCCTGACGATATTGATATTCAGCCGCTGCTACTTTATATGTATCATTAAACCCCGTAAACAAAGGTACACTTAAACGCAACCCTGCAGATGTGGACAATTGATAAGGATTTGATTTGCGCCACGTATCCCCATAGCCTGCACTACCAGAAGCTGTTAGACTTGGCAATGTTGTGGACCGCACAGCAGAAATATTTTCTTTTGCCGCTGTCACAGAACTTTCCTTACTCTTGAGTTCTGGACGTTGTTCCAAAGCCAAAGTCATCATTGTCTCAACACTATCTGATGTTTCCAATTTCGTAATATCCTTGTCTTTTGGGGGAGTTTTCAAATTGAATGAGGTATCTGGTGACAAATTCAAAAGGGTTGCCAAATTACCCTGTGCTTGCTTGACAGAATTTTCTGCTTTAATCGTCGCCAACTTAGATTGCTCATAGCTTGTTTTTGCTAATAATTTATCACTTAAAGCAACAAGTCCAAGATCATATTTACGCCTAGATTCTTCATATGCTTTCTTATAGGATTTCTCACTATCCTTGGCACTAGTCAAAACTTCTTTTGCCCCCAATAATTTCAAATAAGCATTATTGATGGATAATACCGTTTCTTGTAGTTGCGTATTATAGTTAAACTCGGCCGAACTCAAATAAGCCTTCATTCTTTCTAAACGCGCGCTACGCCCTCCAAAATCAAACAATAACCAATCTAAACCAACATTACCAGAATATGGATATCGCTTATCATATTTTCCTTTTTCATATTTGCTACCCGACACAGTAGCCGAACCAGAAGCACTCAGGTTTGGCAAATACTCAGATTTGGCTTGTCCGACTTCTGCTTCACTAGCCTTTACTGACATATATTCGCGACTTAGCGCAGGATTTGTACAAATCCCCATCTGAATCAGTTCTGGCAACCCGATTTCCTCTTTATCTAAAGACTTATCAACACAATTTTCCGGCACATTCAATTTATACACAGAAAAAGGATCCAATTTTGCTTGCGCACTCCAAGCAAAACTCATCAAAAAAATAACACTCACAAGCTGTTTCATACAGTCTCCTTGTATCACACAAGTTAAATCATTAAAAAAAACTTGTCAAGCGAAAAATTATCTTGTAAAATAGCAAATTATAAAAAGGAGAAATCATGGAAAAAACACTACAAGACCTAACACGACAGTTGCTAGTCCTCTCAAAAAGTGCTGCTGAAGAAAAGGTTCTACCTCAAGAAATGCAGCTTATTCAAGAAAAGGCTTTTAAAGTCCAAGAAGAAATGATGCAACTATTACAACAACAAGAAGAAACAACTCAAGATATCCGCGAGGTTCAAAACATTTTTCAAATTCGTGAAGATGTATGGGATGTTATGAATAATTTAGCCATTCGAGAAGCGCAAGTCAAAGCAAAATTTGGACTCAAAGGCGAAAGTCCCAACGCTGAATGCACTTGTGGTTGTGAACACCATCACGAAAGTGAATGCTGTTGCGACCATCACCACAACGAATGTTGCCATAAAGGCACAAAAAAATCTTGCAAAAAAGGAGCTAAAAAATGCCTCAAAAAATAACCTTTGAACAAGCTATGGCTGAGTTGGATGAAATTGTACGTAAATTGGAAAATGGACAAATCCCTTTAGAAGAAGCCGTTAAAACCTATGAAAAAGGCATGGAACTTAAGAAAATCTGCGAAGAAAAATTGAAAAATGCCGAAATGAAAATTGAAAAACTGACTCTGCAAGACGGACAACCAGTTGGAACGGAGGCATTAGATGAGCAACTTTAAAGAACAGCTAAAACAAGCTCGCATAAGTGTAGATCAAAATTTACAAAAATGGTTGCCTTTGCCCGATAACTTAAGTGCCAGAGTCGTAGAAGCCATGCGTTATGCCACCATTGGTGGAGGAAAAGCCTTTCGTGCATTTTTGATTTTAACAACAGCCAAAATGTTTGATTTGCCAGAAGCCAACGCAATCAACATTGCAACTGCTATGGAAATGATACACGCCTATTCTTTAATTCATGATGATTTACCATCTATGGATAATGACACCATGCGTCGTGGCAAACCAACAGTTCACATTCAATTTGATGAAGCCACAGCCATTTTGGCAGGTGATGCCCTTTTAACAAACGCCTTTGAAGTCTTGGCAGATGAAACAACACATCCTGATCCCATGATTCGCACCAAATTGATCAAAATGTTAGCCTATTTAGCAGGTAAAGACGGGATGGTAGGAGGCCAAATGATCGACTTGATTGGCGAAAAACAAACTTTGAACCTTGAGCAAATAGAAATGTTGCAAGGTAAGAAAACCGGCGCCTTATTGATGTTTGCCTCTACAGCAAGTGCAGTTGCGACAAAAGCCCCAGAAGAACAATTAAACGCTTTAAAAACTTACGCAAAATGCATCGGTTTAATGTTCCAAATTACAGACGATATTTTGGATGTCGTGGGTGATAGCGCTACTGTTGGAAAAACTTTGGGTAAAGACAAAGATGAAACAAAATCTACCTTTGTGTCTGTCCTAGGATTAGAAGCCGCCCGCCAAAAAGCCGAAGAATTAGGTGTTCAAGCAGATGATGCCTTATCTATTTTTGGAGAAAAAGCCATTACTTTAAAAGAAGCAGCTCACTTTATTTTGGAGAGAAATTATTGATGCAAAAATTGATGAATACCGCACAGTTGGAGAAATTTTGCGAAGTCTTGCTAAAGACCTACCCAAGTCCCAAATGCGAACTCAAATGGACAAACACATGGGAATTAATTGTTGCAATTATCTTATCAGCACAAAGTACCGACAAAAATGTAAATGCCCAAACACCTGCCCTATTTGCTGCTGCAAATACACCACAGGCAATGCTGAAAATGGGATATGAGAAAGTACATTCCTATTTAACCTCCATCAATTATCATAACAACAAAACAAAATCCATTATGAACCTAGCACAGATAATAGTAGAGAAATTTGATGGTAAAATGCCCAAAGACTATGATACTTTAATCACTTTACCCGGCATTGGAAATAAAACCGCAAGCGTCTTTTTAAACGTTGCCTACCATGCTCCAAAAATTGGAGTTGATACGCATGTCTTTCGTCTATGTCATCGTTTAGGTATTGCTTTTGCCAAAACCCCCGATGAATTACAAAAGAAATTAGAACAAATCATACCAGAAAAATATAAACCTGATTTTGCACTTGCATTAGTTTTGCTGGGGAGATATATTTGTACTGCACGCAAATTAAATTGTGCTGAATGCCCAATATATAATGTTTGTATTTCCGAGGAGAAAAAATAGATGTTGAAAAAAGGGGGAGTTTTTTTAAGTATCCTGTTTTGTGCTACACTAGTGATGGCTCAAGACAAAACAGCAGAAATGTTTCGTATTGATAACCCAAACTTGATGAATCTTAATGAAAGCAAAGAATATACAGGCGAACCTCTTGTGTACATTCAAGGAGTGAAGGCACCCGAACAGGCCACGAATGATATAGAAGAACTTCAACTGAAATTATTCGGCACAAAAAACGTCCGTGAAGCAACAAAAGATACTTTAACACTTTCGGAAACATCCTCTAACATTATTGAAAACACAGTTCAAAACCTTGTTTTTAAAAGTCCTTTTAATCAAGAAATTCAATCTGGGTTCATTCCTCATATAGCCAATTTTATGACAATGATCCATATTTTAAATCGAAATCAATTGACCGTCAGCGAAAATGTGGTTTTAGTCAACACTAAAGAAAACGAGCATTGGACACGCGCCATTGACCTGCCACAAAATGCTACTGCTATAATTACAAACTATTTTCAAAATGGCAAGTGGTATCCAGTAATATCCACAGCACAAGAAAATACCCTTCATTTCACAAGCCCAGAACCATTACAATTAGGCCCCAATCATATCGTATTCAAATACAACATTGAAAATCCCTTTTATAACAATCAATTTAATTTCCAATTTGTAAATGCTACGTCTACTTGGCCAATTGAGAAATTTGATGCCCTGATTTCATTTCCTACCCCTGTGACAATTGAGGACAGCAAATTATTATTCGGTACAAACAAAATGGAGATTCCTCAAATTTACACTCAGCAATCTGATAAAGACGCCAACGTAGCTATCAGCATCAATCGCATCATTCCTCCCAAAGCAGCCATTCAATTACAAATGGACTTTCCAACCTCAGTTTTACCAGCAAAAGAAAATCTTCATACAGCCACATTTATGTCATGGATTTTAGTCATGATATTAGGCCTATATTGGCTTATTTTTGGATGGTGGGAAAAACAACGGCTTCATCGTTCACCTCTGCCAAAAATTAAATATCCACACACTATCTCGGCCTTAGCCTATCAAATGGGGACATCTTTAACAGAAAACAAATGGCAACAGTTGATTGATTTTGGCAAACAAAATTCATGGCCTTTGGCAAAGTTATTAAACGAACAAAATTCTATGACAAAACATTCAACACTATTCAAAACAAAAATCGTAACTTTCTTTTCATTGATGTTGGAACCAATGATTGGTACAATGATTTTGATATTGCTAGGTTTAATCAGTTTTTCTTTGATTGAAAAATCAATAAGTTCAAAAGTGATTATTATGCTTATCACATATGGCATATTGGGCTTGATCCTGTTGTATTTAACAGCGTTAAAACCGACCCGTAAAATGTATTGGCAAAAAAAATTGCAGCAACTTTCTCTTCCCACAATTTTAACTGGCCTAACGAGTACACAGGTTCGTCAAATTTATCCTTTATTTATTTTAACTCAAAAAAATGAAGATTGGCGAAAAGAGTTAATTAAAACGAATCCAAAAGTGGCCCAAGAAACACATCTTTACAAGGAGAAAAAATGAAACAGTTAGTTTTTATACTTAGTTTATGCGTTGCAGCACCTGTTTTAGCTGAAACACAAGAACCAAAAGAAGAAATGGTGGATTTAATGTTTATCAACTATAAAAACAGATTAGATTTATTACAACTTCAAGACCAATTATTACAATCTTTATTAAATATTCCATTTGATAAGCGTGTCTATGTGTATCCAGCATTATTTGAATCACACAACATTCCCAAAAAAATTGTCACGCATCCTCAAATTTTGGTATGGAAAGGCAAAAAACCAACACGCATTGCCCCTCAACTTCAAGAATATGCAAAAGAGCATTTAGAATTTATGCCTGCAAAGTTTTATCCATTATTGGATCCTGATGCGTGGCCCAAACGTCCAAACAAAGAAGATTGGCACAATGTAACGAACATACTAGGCGACGTCATTGTGAATCCCGCACAAACAAATGCTAACGCCGTTCTTGATGAGACAAAATAATTGACTTTTCATAAAAAAATCATTATAATAGCCTCAAGTTTTGGTAAAAGGAGTAAAACATGGTTTGGACAGAGGATAAAATCAAAAATTTAAAAAAAATGTGGCTCAAAGGGGCTACAACAGCTGAAATCGCAAAAAAATTGGGGCTTTCAAAAAACTCTATTATCGGCAAAGTGCATCGTTTAAATCTGGAAACAAGGCCCTCTCCTATCAAAAAAGCAGTACCTTTAAAAAAGGCAAAACCTGCGCCCAAAAAAGTGGAGCGTATTGGTATTATGGAATTAAAAATAAATACTTGTCGGTGGCCAATTGGCGATCCAACAGATGAAGATTTTCACTTTTGTGGCAAAAATACTGTAATGGGCAAACCTTATTGCGCCGAACATTGCGCCATGGCCTATGCAGGCTCATCCAAAGACGCAGTAACCGATGATGAATGAACAAGCTCAAAATACTCTTTGTTTAGTTGATGGATCGGGATATATTTTCCGCGCTTTTTATGCCCTTCCACCAATGAACAGACCTGACGGGACACCGGTCAATGCGGTATATGGTTTTACAAACATGATGATGAATCTCATTCAGGATAATCCTTGTACACACATACTTGTTATATTTGATGCCAAACGTAAAAATTTTCGAAATGATATTTATCCAGAATATAAAGCCAATCGCCGAGAAACACCCGAAGAATTGATTCCCCAATTTCCTCTTATTCGCCAAGCATGCGACGCTTTAAACGTACCATGGCTGGAAATGGAAGGATATGAGGCAGACGATTTAATTGCTACTTATGCTAATTTAGCATCTCAACAAGGATGGAAAATAACCGTTATTTCTGCCGATAAAGATTTAATGCAGCTAATGACAGATTCTGTCGTCCTATATGATCCCATGAAGAAAAAAATGTTGTCAGTGCCAGATGTTCAAAATAAATTTGGTGTAACACCAGACAAAGTTGTAGATGTTCAATCTTTGATGGGCGATAGTACAGACAATATTCCAGGAGCAAATGGGATAGGTCCCAAAACAGCGGCCGAACTGATTCAAAAATTTGGTACATTACATAATTTGTTGGATCACTTAGATGAAATCCCTCAAGTAAAACGCCGCGAAGGTTTGATACGTGATAAAGAGCAAATACTGATTTCCGAAAAGTTGGTCACACTTGATAAAAATGCCCCCGTAAATCAAGACTTTTCCCAATTTAAAACAAAGCCTTATAATGCACAACAATTGACTCAATTTTTATTACAAAATGGCTTTCAAAGTTTAATCAAAAAAGTTAAACGAGCAAATTCTGAATTTCCTTCACTCTCTATCTCCTCGCAAGAAATGATGTCACAGTACTCTTTGATTGACTCAACAGATGCCCTCAAAGTATGGCTTAAAAATGTAAAAGAAACGTTATCTCTCTCATTGATGCAATGCCAAGGGAAAATACAAGGATTATCTCTTGCGTCCCATGAAGGAGTTGCTTGCTATATTCCATTCAAGTCATTACCAACTGCCCAAGATGACTTATTCGCTCTCCCTCAAAATAACCAAAAAGTTTCAACGGCTTATTTACCTTTATTACAATCCATTTTGGAAAATAAAAAGATTTTAAAAATAGGACATAATATTAAAGACGATTGGCATATGCTCACTAAGTTATTTGATAAAAATATCGACCTAACACCCGTTGCCGATATTGCGTTGATGAGTTATGATCTAGATGGCACAAAACATCCCCACGAATTAGAAGATTTAACACAAATTTATGTGGGAAAAACACTTCCTTCACTAGACACTTTAATCGGTTCTGGCAAAAATCAAATGGAATTTTCCAAGCTTGATATTGATAAAGCCACAAATTACATGGCTGAACGCACAGATATGATTTTCAGACTTTACAATGTTTTAAAAAACAAAATGACATCTAATAAATCATGGGAAATCTATCAAGACATTGATGCGCCCCTAATTCCCATTCTATATCAAATGGAAAAACAAGGCATTTTAGTTGATAAACAAAGCTTAAAAGAATTAGATAACCGTTTTACAAACATTCTTAACAAGCTCACTCAAGAAATTCATACAGAGGCAGGAGAAACATTTAATATCAATTCTCCCGCACAATTAGGCGTTATTTTATATGAGAAGCGAGGACTTTCCGGTGGCAAACGCGGAGCAAATGGACATTGGATAACAGATGTCAAAGCATTGG
>DFKH01000101.1 GCA_002373815.1 Alphaproteobacteria bacterium UBA3650 | reverse complement strand
TGACGATGGCGCGAATCACGGCGTTGAGGCCTGGGCAGTCGCCGCCGCCGGTTAAAACGAGTAGTCTTTTCATATTCAAGGGGGTTATTTAAGATTCAAAATTTAAAGATTTAAAGATTTAAGATTCTAATCTACAATAGTTTACTTCCATGTCCAACCAAGGCTTGTCGTCGAAGCGGATTTCGCCTTCGTTCAGCATTTCATCCATCTTTTCGTAGGCAGCGTTTTCGTCTTGCGCCTCGATTTCGATGGTTTTGTGGAGGGTTTGGGATATTTTGAATTTGAAGTTCATATTCCAATAGATTAAAACAATTCCAATTGCAAGTTTTTCTGATTTACAGCCGAATAGAAGTCATCAAAAACCATTTCCATCTTTTCTCCCATGCTCATGATGGTGGTATTTGCTTGTTTAACTATTGTTTCACTATTTACGATGTCTAACACTCGCCTTAAATCAATTCTCATCAAGGCATCTTTAGTTATCATTCTTTTTGCATCGGAAAATGTTATGGATTGGAGAAACGATTCTACGACATCCGAGTTCAGCAATGTATGAATGGCAACGGCACTTATTAAATCATCGAAACCTAAAAAATAGCAAGTATCGTCAAGCATGACGGGCTTTTTGTCGGGTAGCACCAACGTAAAATGAAAAGTCTTGTACAAACCAGAAACAGCCACCTTGAAAGGTTTAAAAGAGTATTCTCCGATGCCAAAAATCGAAAAATCCGGATTTCCCTTGTAAATGGTTGACTTTCGGTTTCTAAACAAATCTAAATGATTGCGTAAATAAGCATAAGTACAAGGATAATTGGCGATATAATCTGTGTTTTGTCCGATGCGTTGTTGAGTAACAATTGTAAACTTTTTAGGTCTCACGGCAACTATGGTTTTTAAGTCGGAACTTTTTAGTAGGCCATATACCAAATCTTCCTCCAAATCCACATTTTCATTCAATTTATTACGATACCCACTACCATTTTGCTCAAGTTCCATAACTTTGGAGCAATCATGTTTTATCCCTTGTCTCCATTCCAACTGACACTTTCCGTCTATGTTACCAAATAATCCATCTGCGTTTATGTCAGAATAAAAGAAGCTTTCCTTCCAGCCGAACTTGTTAATGATACTTCCGGAATAAAAATCAGTGACCTGGCATTGTTGTGACGAGTGTTTACCAAATTGACAAAACAGCAAAGATGCTTCTACCGATACATCAAATTCCTTTTTGCTGTCAATATTCATTTCCTCAATGTCAGAAATCCAGAAATGGTTATTATGCTGCTCGTAAACAATGTTTTTAATGACAGAGTTTTTCACAAGCAACGACAACCAACCATTGCATTTTTCAAAAAGCCTTATCAACGACACCACAATGTACTCTGCAATGTCAAAATTTCCTTTCCCTGTTATGGCATCCAACCCCCTCTTTTTCTTGAAGTTGGATTTTTGCGGCAGATTATCCGATTCCAAAGCCCCCAGCATCGAATTAGTCACCCAAGGTGGATTACCAATAATCAGTATATTGGAATCTTGGATTTGTTTTTTCAATTCCAGAAAGTCAAAACCAAAGACATTGAAACGATGTATTTGGATAGATGGTTTATTGGCATCGGGATGTGACAAAAAATAATCAAGGATGTTGAATTTACATTGCCAAACATACGGTTCGTATATCTCGATGCCAATTACTCGCTTGACAGACGGGAAACTCTGTAATGCCGCAAGGATAAAGTTCCCTTTTCCACAAGTTGGTTCAATGACTACATCGGGTACAATGTTTTTTTTCAACAGAACTTGGGTTACGGCTTTAGAAAGAGGCATATTGGTCTGAAAATCACCATACTCTCCTCTATCCTCTGCCATATAAAACCCTTCAGGTTTGTTCAATTCATCCTTCAACGATAAAAACCTGTCTTCCGAAGGGAAAAAATCTTTGCAGCCACATATTTTTTCAATTTTTTGATTGGCAAATAGATAATCATGGACATTTTTAGATATCCTGTCCAAAAAACTTATTGCCAAATCGGAAATAAGGGCTTCAAAAACTCGCATAAGTTCAAACTAACTTTGAAATACCCGACACTTTTTTCGAAAGATCAACGATACGTTGATATTGCAATCTCCATTGCAAGGCATTGGAAATGGTCAAATATCCTTGTTGTGGTTTTGTTTTCAGAATCTGTTGCGCTAATCGTTTTAATGTAATCTCGTCAGCAGGTATGTTCTTGTCCATCAAATAAGCCACAATATCCTCCTCATTCGCTCCGTCAGTAATCATTTCACGTAAACGGAAGGTGGTCGTATAATCTGCGGTACGTTCTTGGGAAATAAAAGCACAGCTTACAAAATCCAAAACCGTAGTCTCTGTTGTCGGATCGTCTTTCTTGTCGTAAACAAAGACCAAAAGACTATAACCCAATCCAAAAATCTTTTGCTTGGCATCCTTGAACGGGCACGATGATTGCGGTTGTTTTATGGAAGTAACCTTAATATCAGTAAGAATATCAGCAGACGGCAAGTCTATTCCAATCGCCGAAGACCCTATCTCAACCTCATATTTGGTGGCCAACTGCTGTTGGAACTTATGCTCAACATAAGTTCCAACAGCTTTCCCATCTGTCACGCCAAACAAATCCTTGTTTAGAATCTTGGATTCTGAAAGGCAAAATTGTTTGGCTTCGGCTTTTAGTTTTTCTATGGTCAGTTTTGGCTTCATCATTTCAAATTCAAAGCAATCTGCAATTCATCCAACTGCTCCTGGGCAATCGGCGCGGGGCTGCCGCTCATCACGTCGCGACCGGCGTTGTTCTTCGGGAAGGCGATGAAGTCGCGGATGCTGTCGGCACCGCCGAACAAAGAGCAGAGACGGTCGAAACCGAAGGCCA
>DFKH01000118.1 GCA_002373815.1 Alphaproteobacteria bacterium UBA3650 | reverse complement strand
CCTTCTATGCAGAACACAAAGGAAAACCATTTTACGAAGGATTGTTGGAATTTATGACCTCTGGCCCCATCGTTGTACAAGTACTAGAAGGGGAAGATGCCATCCAGCGTTATCGCACATTGATGGGTAAAACAGATCCAGCCGAGGCCGCAGAAGGCACTTTGCGTAAACTTTACGCCGAAAGCAAAACACGCAACTCTGTCCATGGCTCAGATAGCCCCGAAAGCGCTGCTCGCGAAATTGCTTTATGGTTTACAGAAGATGAATTAAAATAAAGGTAAAAGATGAAACGATCCAATAACCGCGTTGAATCTGGTCATACAATGTTAGAAATGATTGCTGTCATTGGGATGATGGCTATCATAACCATAGGGGGCATCATCATGTATCGGCGCGCCATGAACGCACAAAAGGCCGACACCCTATATAATGACATCCGTACGCACGCCTTATTGAATCGTGAAGGAAAAGGACGTTTATTTAGCACAGAACTAGGGGAAAAAACAACCTACGGTTATGACATCTCCATTGCTACGAATTCACCATCAAAGGGCTATTTCACCGTGAACACCGAACAGGTCAAGCCCGAAATATGTAATCTATTGTTAAAGAAGAAATGGAAAGACATCTCCACAAAAGAATCATCTACCTTATCTGCATATCGTGTCTATATTGGCAATCAAGCATATGCTCCCGACGATTTACCCAACTCTTGCCCCGATACACAGGTTACCTTTAAAGTCGCCTTTCGTTCGGCCAAAGCACAACAAAGTGATGAATTGCCATCCATGTGCGAGAATAATAACGATTGTGAAGGATGCCATATTTGCACCGGCAACGAATGTGTTGCTGGTTGTCCAGATGGACAAATATGTTACAAAGAGACGTGTGTAACCGGTTCTTGCAATGGATCGTTATGTTGCCCAACCGAACAGGATTTGTGCGAAGATGGTGAAAACCCAGCGGGTACTGCATCAACTTGTCCATGTTGGATAAGAGAGACTGGATGTAGGTCCTGCAATGCGATAGGTGAGTGCAAAGACGATAACAGGTTATGTCCTGACAGTCATCAACATTGTAGCAATAGTGCTTGTGTGTGCGATACTGGATATGCGTGGATTCATGGCGATTGTGTACCGGCGTCAACGACGCTTGATAATGCCTGTACAGCGAATAAGCCATTGAGATATGGTATTGACCGAAATGTAAAAAACTGTTTCGCATGTAATGAAATTAACATTGGTATCTCCATGAATATAGATGGGGCGAATGAATGTGAGGAAGTTTGCCAAAATCGCATTCAAATGGATATCCATTGTGGTGGAGAAAAAGATAATGCTTATGCTAAAAAATGCGTTTTAAAACCAGAAGCGTGGCCAGCAGGATATGATTTGATGTCGTGTTCAGGACAGCCAAGAAAATGTCCGACAAAAACTGATGGAACGGGGTATGTTCAGCTTGCACCATATAATCCTTATACGGGGGAAAAATATGCTGATGCAAATGCAGCATGTTTTGGACAATGTGACAACACCTTTAAAGATGGGGCTTATTGTCGTTCATGTAACCAAGTGGCACTTATGGTTACTAAAGGTTATAATACGGTTAACTCCAATGCAGGACGTTGTCCGAATAGAATCTGGGATACAAATAATTGTCAAAATAAAGTTGGGTCAAATTGGGTTAAATGTGGTACAAGTGGTCTTTTAAGTGAGTGTACAGGTAATACTAGTAATATTCGTTGTAGTTATCGATTAAAAACGGCATGTGAAATGAAAGATTGTGGCGAACATGGCAGTTGTTCGGTTGAGGATGGCGTTGGAGTATGCAGCTGTACTGATAATTATTGGGGAGAACATTGCGAAAATGCGCCATTGGAATGTGGTGATTGTGGCGAATGTGGTGTATGTAATCCAAGAACAGGCATGTGTGAAGATGATGATAACATGTGTACTGGCAACAAAACATGCTACAACAAATACTGTTCCAACTGTGAAGATGGAAAAATTCAAAGCACAGAAGGAAATAAGGGGTGTGCCACCTGTAAGCTTACCAGTAACAAAATCGCCAAAACAACCGCGAATGAGTGTAACCGTTGCGGAGCGGAAGGTTATTATTTCGATGGCGTGAATGATTGTTATGGCTGCAATGGTTCTGGCGTCTCTGGCTACGGGACAACGGAAGCATGGTGTAACCGGTGCAAAAACGTAAACAGCAAACGTTATTATTGGATGGGGACTTGTGCTCTTTGCGATGGAGTAAATGGTACATTTAATGCCGACCATACCAAATGTGAGCACGCCACCTATCCCAACAACAAATTTTTCACAGTTGATGGAACCTACCTTTCATGCAGTTCCACCTCCACAAAAAGAACCAGCAAAGAAGATTGTCATACGTGTGATAATCGCTTTTGGGCACCACAAGCGGGTGCGTCCTATGCAAAAAACTACTGCATTTCCTGTCAAAACAATGGCTGGACAAACATTCAAGGACTAACCGCCGCACAAAGAGCAGAGGAATGCCACCGATGCGCCAACCGAGCATTAGATAACCCCGGCAACTGTTTCAACTGCACCACCACTGACCCAAGTAAAATTCCAACTTATCAGGTGGAAGCATCTGAATGTGCTCGCTGTCAGGCAATCAACCCCAGGATTTATTACATAGCCAGTTCCAAACGCTGTGGTTTATGTACCAAAGACCTAGTGGATGGCGTCTGTCCGAACTAAAAAAATTTTCCCTGTAAAACACCAAAAATACCCTTGATTTTTGTGCATAAAATCCGCTATACTTTTCGGTAAGAAAAGGATTTGAAATGGATACGCCGCACATACCGGTTTTATTGGATGAAGTTTTGACATACCTTGCCCCAAACGGTGGCATTTTTGTGGATGGTACTTTTGGGGCAGGCGGCTATACGCGCGCTATTTTGGAAGCAAACCCCAAAAACAACGTCATTGCGTTTGATCGAGATCCAACCACGCAAAAAACGGCAGAACACTTTCAACAACAATTTAAGGATCGCTTTGCCTTCATTCAAGATTGTTTCAGCCATATGGCAAATTATTTGACAAACAAAGTAGATGGCATTGTATTGGATATTGGCGTCTCTTCTATGCAAATTGACACCCCCGAACGAGGTTTTTCTTTGCGTTTTAATGGACCACTAGATATGCGAATGAGCGATGAAGGATTGACTGCCGCCGATTTAATTAAGGCCCTTCCCGAAAACGAATTGGCCAATATTTTGTTTAAATATGGTGAAGAACGACAAAGCCGAAAAATCGCCCACGCGCTCAAAGAACATATGCCGACAACAACGGGTGAAATGGCAGACATTATCCATCATGTGATGCCTCGTCCCAAAGACGGCTCCGACAGTGCGACCCGCTCTTTTCAGGCGCTACGTATTGCTGTAAACGATGAATTGGGCGAATTGGAACGTACTTTAAAAGCAACCCTCAACCTGTTGAAACCAGATGGACGTTTAGTTGTGGTCACATTTCATTCTTTAGAAGATAGAATTGTAAAAGATTTTTTAACTCAACACAGCGCCAAAGCAACACACTATAATAAATATGCCGTCACTCAACAAGAAAAAGCGCCTTTTCAAATTTTAACAAAAAAACCCATCCAAGCAACCCCAGAAGAACTCAACAAGAATCCCCGTGCTCATAGTGCGAAATTACGAGCCGCCAAAAGAACTGAGGTACCAACATGAAACATTGGCTGTTAAACACTCTTTTATTCGTTTTGGCCATTGCCAACATTATTGGCCTATTTTTAATGAAACAACGCGTTGTGGAATATGAAAAGCAATTAAACACTTTAACCCAAACAATCTTAGCCAATATGCGCGAAATTCACACATTAAAAGCAGATTGGGCTGTTTTGACAGAACCATCCCGCCTGCGTCATTTAATTGCAGAAAGTTCCGTCAGACGCATCAATGTTGAACAGGTCGTGTCACCAGAACAAGTGGAATTATCCCCTGTCCCCGTCCCCCCTGTTAAACCATTTTCAGAACAAATTATTGTAAGCGATATGCCAGAGGAAGAAACAAATGTGGTTCCATAAAAAAAAGCCTGCCCCTTTTTATGCTCCCTGTTATGAAATACCCACACCCAAACGGGAACGTGGATGGTATATGGATGCAACCACACAACGCAGTTTAAAAGTTGCCTCTGGACGATCTTTATTCGCCGCTTGCGTCTTTCTATTTTTCTTTTTGATTATTTGGGGAAGATTATTTTATTTAACTGTCTTAAATTATGATAACCGACCTGCCCGCTCAACTGAATGGCGTATACAAGAAGACTTGCCTCGTTACAACATAGTGGATAGAAATGGAACAGTACTAGCCACCACACTAACCTCATGGGACATTTCTGTCAATCCATCAAAGGTAAAGAATCCAGAAGAGGTCGCTCATCAACTAGCACAAAAATTAGAGGGCGTCAATGAAAAAGATTTATTGGAAAAACTAACTTCAGACAGCAATTTCAAATACATCAAACGAGGAGCCACCCCAAAAGAATTGGAAGCAGTCAATTGGCTTGGTTATCATTTTTTAACTTATGAAGTCGTCAATAAACGTGCTTATCCACAAGGTCCTCTATTCTCACACATTTTGGGTGGTGTCAATATTGACAATATCGGAACAGCAGGATTAGAAAAATCATTTGATGCAGAATTAAAAGAACATGAAATTCAATTATCCTTAGATACTTCTGTTCAAGAAATGGTACGAACAAATTTAAAAAATGGCATTCAAAAATACAAAGCTGAAGGGGGCTTAGGTATGGTCATTGACATCAATACAGGCGAAATGTTGGCAAGCGTTTCTCTACCCGATTATGATCCAGAAATGCCTGCGGGCAAAGACACATCCGCTCGTTTTAATATGCCCACATTGGGGGTGTATGAATTTGGATCTGTCTTTAAATTATTTAATACAGCCATGGCCCTTGAAAACAAAACAATCAAAGTAACTGATAAAATTGATGCTTCTCACCCATTAAAAATCGGCAAAAAAACAATGGAAGATTTTCATGGACAAAATCGTGTTTTAACCGTAACAGAAGTGCTAATGCATTCATCCAATGTAGGATCCGCCAAAATTGCTTTGGAAACAGGCTATGAAAAACAACGCGACTTTTTAAGAAAATTCAATATGTATGATAAATTGGCTATTCCTTTACCAGAACGTGGCACCCCACTTTACAACACAAAAGAAAAATGGGCAGAAATCGAAAGTGCAAATGTTTCTTTTGGCTATGGGATTGCGGTCACCCCTCTCCATTTACTTGCTGGTGTCGCGGCCTTAACAAATGGAGGATTTTATAATACACCAACCTTCATCAAAGGAGGCAACAAAGACCGCGCGACAACAAAAGTTTTAGATTCAAAAATTTCAGAACAACTGCGCCACATGATGTGGGCAGTTATCAACTGGGATCCATGGACAAAGAATCCCGCAAAACATTATGCCGTTGGTGGAAAAACAGGAACAGCTAACATGAAAGAAGGACATTCCTATAACACAAACAAAGTCCGTACCAGTTTTGTTGGCGTCTTTCCTGTCAACAATCCAAAATATGCCGTTCAAGTTACTTTACTCAACCCCAAAGGAATCAAAGAAACTTTTATGTTTAACAACGCTGGATGGAATGCAAAAACAGTGGGATTAAACATCATCAATGAAATTGCACCTTACTTGAATATTGCTCCAGTCACAGATTATCAACCGCCAGAATTTGTTCAAAAATCTATTGACATTTCTTTGATTAAAAATGGAAGGAAGAAACAACAATGAATCTACAAGACATTTTAGGCGACAAGGCTACTGATTTAGATATTCAAGGCATCACAGAAAAAGCTGATGACGTCAAAGCAGGATATGTTTTTTGTGCATTAAAAGGAACAAAAGCAAACGGCACAGATTTTATTCCCCAAGCAATTCAGCAAGGTGCCATCGCTATTTTAACAGATCAAGAAATTCAAGCAGATATCCCTGTTTTCAAAACACAAAATCCACGCGCAACTCTAACTCAAATTGCCACAAAACTTTATCCCTCCCAAAATTTAAAAAAAGTTGCTGTTACAGGAACAAACGGCAAAACATCCACAGTTTATTATGTTGCCGAAATCATGAATAAATTAGGCACTAAAACCGCCAGTATGGGCACAATCGGCGTCGCTTCACCCCTCATCAATTTGGAAGGCAGTATGACAACCCCTGATGCTGTGACATTAAACAAAACGCTTCATTTATTACAAGAAAAAGGCATTGAGGTCGTCGCTATGGAAGCATCAAGTCATGGATTGGATCAAGGGCGATTGGCCTATAATCCTGTTGTAGCTGGGGCCTTTACCAATCTGACCCGAGACCATTTAGATTATCATAAAACAATGG
>DFKH01000048.1 GCA_002373815.1 Alphaproteobacteria bacterium UBA3650 | reverse complement strand
ATTGGCTTTTTTGATTTTGTCCTCTAATTCCCCCAGTTCCGAGCCTTCTTCGCCCCCGTTATCCAGCTCTTTTTGAATGGCTTTCATTTGCTCGTTCAGATAATATTCGCGTTGAGATTTTTCCATCTGTTTTTTGACACGTTTGCGAATATTGCGTTCGACATTTAGGACTTCAATTTCCTTTTCCATAATAGCAAACAATGCTGAAAGTCGGTCTGAAAGAGCGCCCATTTCCAAAATTTTTTGTTTTTCTTCTACTTTCACAGCCAAGTGTGTTGCGACAATATCAGCGAATTTAGCAGGTTCTTTGACGTTGGAAACAGCTGTTATAATTTCTGGGGAAACTGCGCCAGATAATTGAACGTATTTTTCAAATTGTTCTAAAACTGAGCGTACAAGAGCATCCACTTTTGTTGCGTCTTCTTCTTTTTCGGGTATAGAGGCGGCATGTGCCTCAAAAAATGGATCACTTTGCGTCCAATCCATCACGCGTGCACGCTTTGCCCCTTCAATTAGGATTTTGATGGTCCCATCTGGTAATTTTAACAATTGTAATACGTTAGCCAAAGTACCAATGCGATATAAGTCCCCCGTATAAGGCGTGTCCATTTGGGCATCTGTTTGCGCAATGAGTAAAATCTGTTTTTTTTGTGCCATAGCATTTTCTAATGCGGCAATTGATTTGTCTCGTCCAACGAACAATGGAACGACAACATTCGGAAAAATTACAATGTCACGTAATGCTAGTACAGGGTAAATACCATCAATTGGTTTTTCGGTCATATGAGTACCTTTCATTTGATGGTATAAATATGTATGTAAAGAATCAAAAAGTCAAGGGCTTGACAATTTATTTTCAATTAGATATAATTTAGATGTTTTTTAAGAGGTTGTTCTATGATGGCTTTGAACGATTTTTGTGTTTCTGTTTTTATTATACTTGCCTTTATGGGTATGTTTAATGGCAAATAATTACTTTTTTGTCAGTCGGAGAGGTTGATCTTTTTCCTCTTCAAACAGTTTTATTGTTTTATCAGAAAGAATTTGTTCTAGTAATTTTTGAGGTGATTGACCATTTTCCAGCTGATGTTGAATCACTTGATCTGTTAGGGATTTTATAGCTATTTCTTTTACTTTTTGTGTTTCTTTCATTTTTTTTGCTAATTTATCTTCCATAAATCGGCGATAAAAACGAGCGAATTCATAAACAGGGTGTCCTCCGCGAGCATAGGTGGTCAGCCCTTGCAGATATGTTTTTCGGTCCATCAAAGCGTGAATGCCATCCCCATTGACATCACGATATAAAATCCAATCATCAATGACCTCTGGAATCAATGATTGTCGTATAAGGTCAGCCCGAATTGAGCCAAAGTCAATCATTTTATTGCCATCGGCCTTTTGAATAATTTTAATTTGGTCCTCAAAAAATTTTTGAGTCTCATTCCCATGTCTTAAAGGATCTAATAAAGAGCAGGTGGTCAATAACGCCACCAAAGCCAACTTTAATTCATCATTTACTTTGTAAACCATTTTGGCGGGGAATTGTTGGACTTCTGGATTGTACTCAGCTTGATGAATGGCAAAATCGTTGAGTAGTGCAAGCAGGCGCATCTGATCATTTGTTAAAGCGACAGACGTCATCAATTGTTTGAGTTGCGCCTTATCTTTTGCTTGGGGCAGATTTAAAGGCATTATTTCTCCTTATGCTGAAGCGGCTTGTTTTCCATACACCAGTTTCGGGTCGGCCTTTCCTAGTACAACATTTTCATCAATCACAACTTGCTGTAAATCTTTCATGTCTGGTAGGCGATACATCAGATCCAACAACAACCCTTCCATGATGGCACGCAATCCTCGAGCGCCTGTTTTGCGTTTTAATGCTTGTTTAGCAATGGCAGTGCAAGCGGTATCTGTTATATCCAATTCAACGCCCTCCATTTTGAACAATGTTTGATATTGTTTGACCAAAGCGTTTTTCGGTTCTTTTAAGATACGCACAAGTGCAGTTTCATCTAAATCTTGCAAAGTGACATGAACAGGTAAACGACCGATAAATTCTGGAATTAAACCATATTTAAGAAGATCATCCGGTTCTAATTTATCTAGCATAGCTCCAACGCTTTTTTGCTCTTTTGTTTTAACTTCTGCACCGAAGCCGACAGAGTATTCAGCGTCACGATGTGCAATCACTTTTTCCAACCCATCAAAAGCCCCCCCACAGATAAATAAAATATTTTGTGTATTCACTTTGATATATTCTTGATTGGGGTGTTTGCGGCCCCCCTGAGGTGGGAGGCTGGCAACAGTTCCTTCCATCATTTTAAGTAGTGCCTGTTGAACGCCTTCGCCAGATACATCACGCGTGATGGAGGGACCATCTGCCTTGCGTGAAATTTTATCGATTTCGTCAATATATATGATGCCTCGTTCGGCCTTAGCTACGTCATAGTTGGCTGCTTGTAACAGCTTTAAAACAACATTTTCCACATCTTCGCCCACATATCCCGCTTCAGTCAGTGTTGTGGCATCAGCGATGGCAAAAGGAATATCCAATGTTTTTGCTAAAGTTTTTGCAAGTAAAGTTTTTCCGCAACCTGTTGGCCCTACTAATAAAATATTAGATTTTTCTAATTCTACTTCATTTTCTTGAGTTAGGCTGTTTAAACGTTTATAGTGGTTGTACACAGCAACAGACAATACTTTTTTGGCTTTTTCTTGCCCGATGACATAGGCATCCAGAAAATCATTTAATTCTTTTGGTGTTTTCAACTTTTGTTCGGTGGTGCCAGGTAATTCCATCTGTTGTTCTTGCAAAACTTTTTTTTCTTCCTCAATAATGTCTTGACACAAACCGACGCATTCGTCACAGATGAAAATTGTTTCCAGTTTTCCTTCTTCGGTTCGGACAGATTTACCCGCAATCAATTTTTTGACTTCGTTTTGGCTTTTACCACAAAAAGAACAATGTAAAATTTTATCTTCGTTCATGAAAACTCCTTAACAGTGATAGAATAGCACAAGTTTCGAAAAAAGGCAAATTATTTTCGTGAAATTGGCGTGATTCCTCAAAAACTACAACCTGTTCCGCAAAATTCAGGAAGATAAAAAGTCCGATAATTGGTGAATTTTGACGATTTTTAACAATCGGACTATCGGACTCAGCAAAACGCTTGGAAACAAAAGAAAAAGCCCTCATTTTCTTGAGGACTTTAAAACAGGGTGCCACAGCTGGGATGCTTACAACTTCTCCAAATTACACATTGAAATATAAACAATTTTGTTCATTTTTAGGGGGTCAAATATACTGTAGCCCTAAAATGTAGCCAGAACCATATTTCCACGACAGCATGACCCAAAACACTTTCAGTAATTCATGACGGATGGTTTTTGAATACTCTTCCACAAGCATGACAATTGCTCACTTTTTACATCTAAATTTTGATGACGAATGGTCACAAAAAACAGGTGGATTTTTGACACTTTTGAACAGGTTTTAAACTGTAGCCCCCCCTGTGTAACACCCCCGAAAAGGGTCAAAAAAAAACGTCTTGTTTTCAAGACGTAATTTTTCTAATGGTGCCGCAGGTGAGAATCGGACTCACGACCCCGTCCTTACCAAGGACGTGCGCTACCACTACGCTACTGCGGCAAGTGTGCGTCATTATACACATTTTTGATGTTCTTGTCAATGGGGAATTGCTTTGGTAGTAAAAATTTATGTTCCGACAATACAGACACGCTTACTTATCTTCCTCGACCAGTCAACATTTTCCAGCATTTTCGGCACACAGATTCATATGTTACATTGCCTTTTTCGACAGCAATGGAGGCTCCTGCGGTATCTACTTGTCCATCAACCCTGCGTATGTGGTGCGTTGCTTTTTCTCCACATTTGCAAGGGTGAGCGATTTCTGTGATTTCATCTGCAACAGCCATCAATTTTGCTGTGCCTTCAAACAAGTTGCCATTCACATCTGTTTTGAGTCCATAACACAACACAGGAATGTTTTGTTTATCCACAATCTCGGACAAAGCATTGATGTCTTTTTCTTTGAAAAATTGTACTTCATCTACCAAAATTATATTGTAGTCAATGCCTTGCAAAGCTTCTGGTGTGATCGCATCAACATACAAGGCTTGGTGTTTTCCTGTTAAAATGCGGCTTTGAATGGGACCCCAGCCATTTTGAGCGCCTTCACGATCGTCCAGTTTTGGCTTGATCATCAAGGGTTTGAATCCGTTTTTGCGATAGGTATATTCAGTTTGGAGTAGGGAGGTTGTTTTGCCACCACCCATTACGCTATAATAAAAGAATAGTTTTGCCATAGTTTTACCTTCATTTGCGCCTATCCCCCTATCAGCGTTGATGTTCTTGTTCTTGAAAAGATGCTAAAGGTGTTTCCACAAAATGTCAAGAAAATTTTGGTGTCATTGCTTAAAAAATAAAAAAACGCCTTAATTTATAAGGCGTTATTTTGAAAAATGATGAGTTAGTGTGTTTTACATTATTTCGTTTTGGATTTTTCTTTTTGCGGAGGATTTAACTGTTTTATAACTTGAGCTGTAATATCTTTGCCGCCTTTGACAACTAAATTTTTATCTAAGATTACTTCACAGTTTTCTTTTGTTGCCACTTCATTGATAAGAGAAGTAATTTCCTTGTCAATTTCTTGAATTTTTTTATTATAATCTTGCTTGATTAAATCTTCTTTTTCTTTTGCAAGTTTTTTATACTGACTTGCTAATTTTTCACGTTTCTTTTTGTCTTTTTCTGAGCCAATATCTTTTTCTACACCATCCAACCATTTGGATAATTCTTTTAATTTTTTATCATTTTCCTTACGAATAAGCATAAGTTTTTGGGATTGACTTACAACTTGCTTTACATTAACAACCGCAATATTAGAAGGTGTTGGAACTGTACAATTTTTATGCATACTAAAACCAATCACAAAAGCTAATACAAGTCCAGAGACAGTTACAAGATGTTTAGAATTTAATTTTTTTAAAGATATTTTCATGTTTCGTTCCTTGATAAAAGAAAAGGGAGGCCGCATTGCAGCCTCCCAAAGTTTGACAGCTTAGAATCCAAAAGTCACACCGACTTTATAAGATACATTGCTGTTTCCACCATAAGCAGCACCTGCGTTCAACAATGTTCTATTGTTGATATAGTGGAATGCACCAACAGCCAGAGCTTGATTGGATCCATAACCACCCAATGCAGCACTGATTTGTGTTTTATGCTCTGTTGGCGGTAATGGAGACAAACCAGTTAAAGCCGCTGTGGCAGCCAACCCTTTTTCCATCTTGTCTTCCAACTTATTGATTCTATGATCAATAGAAGCAAAGCGTCTTTCATTAGAAGCCTGTGTGGAAGCCATATCAGAACGTACATCACCTAACGCAGAATCCAACGCATTCAAGTTTTGTCCGACTGTATTAGCTGCTGCAACATAGGTTCCATCGGCTGTTGTACCAATTTTGGCATCTACTTCATTGATTGCACCAACAACAGTTGTTTTTTCTGTAGTTGTCAAGTTTGACATAATGCCAATGGTGTTATCCAAAGCAACTAAATGGTCTTCAACGGTTGTACCAACAGCCAAATTACCTTTGTATGTTGTACCATCCATGTTGGTAGATGTAGCTGTTCCATTAAAGCTGCCATCAGAGCCAATCAAACCATGGATTTTACCCATATTGGTATCAATGCTTTCAATAGCAGCAATCACAGAACTGTTAGCAGCATAGTTATTACCGGCTGTATCTCCCATTGTGGTTGCAGTAGCAATAGCAGTATTACGATCTGACACTTCTTGAGTAATCGCAGTAGCAATAGCTGTATCACGAGCACTTGCTTCTTGTGCAACTGCATAGGCAACTGAGCCTTCTGTGTCTGCATCACCATTCAATTTGTCGATAGCACTTGTGTTTGTCGCAATAGCGCTTGTATTATCCGCAACAGCACCATCTGCTAATTGCTTCACAGCATATGCCACAGAACCTTCTGTATCTGCACCACCATTCAATGTTTCAATAGCGCTTGTATTATCCGCAACAGCACCATCTGCTAATTGCTTCACAGCATATGCCACAGAACCTTCTGTATCTGCACCACCATTCAATGTTTCAATAGCGGTTGTATTTGTAGCAATAGCACTTGCATTGTCAGCAACAGCACCATCAGCTAATTGCTTCACAGCATATGCAACAGAACCTTCTGTATCTGCATCACCGTTCAATGTGGCGATAGCACCTGCATTTTCATCAATCGCATCCTGCATTGTTGTTGCAGTCAGACCAGATGTTGAGTTATCATAAGCAACTGCGGTATCAATAGCTGTTTTAATGGCTCCTTCATCAGCCAATGCATTGGTAATTCTATCATCTGCGACATCAGAAACAACATAAGCCAAACTATTTTCATAGTTGTTTTGAGCTGTTGCATAAGCACTTTCTGTGGATGCAATTGTTCCATACCTATTGGTTAGATTTGTTATTTCTGTTTTATCCGCAGTTGCAGCGGTAGTTGCGTGTGAATAACCATTATCATTTTTCTGATAGACAGCATCAGCAGCTTGTTTAGCGGTGGCGACGTTATCTTTGTCTGTTTGATAAGCAGCCACCAAATTTTGCAACACTTCTGGATGAGTGGGCAATATCACTGGTTGATCAGAATCATCTAATAAATAGAATTGAGGATCATCCTCTGGGGTAGGTTGCCCATAAGCCAATGTATAAGTTGACGAATCAAACTCTTTTTGGTATTGATTTATTGCAACTGTAGGAGCAGCGGCATCACTGGAAATAGTCTGGGCTGTAGTATATGTCGTGTTATATTCGCTAAATGTGTAAGTTCCAGACACAGCAGTAGGTGCAGTATCAGACAATGTTGTTGTCCCATTAGTCACAACCACGTTACCTGACTCATCAAATGTAAATGCTCCACCATTCAATGTCAAGGCTGATGATAAAAATTCATAATTTGCCTTATCCCATGTTGCCCCTTGAGCCACGGATTGTGTTGTTGTAACATCATCGTAGCCGGCTGCAGCCGATTCTGACACATAATCATCAGCGTCAATTGCTGCAGTTCCATCCGATTGTAGCGACACTAAGCTGCCATCAGGAGCTGTATACTTGTATGTTGTATAGTCTGGCGCTTTATTCTTGGTAATATTCTGCCGTACAGCTTCAACAGCTGTTGTTCCTACGGCCCCAGAAATATCTGTTGTGCCTGTTTGGACGTTAATAGCAGCCTTAGCACCATTGCCAACAAAGGCTGAGGCAATAAATGCTGCCACTAATACACCACGATATAAACGTGTCAATTCACGTATCGCTGTTTTTGATAATTTTAAGTTCATAAGTTATCCTTTCTTTATTGTTAACAATGAAGGAATTTTCTTTCCCCCAGAAGGGACTATTTTTCCCTTCTGCATAAAAGTGTAGCAAAACTAATGTTTTGGAACAGGAATGCTAGTGATTACAAACAAAAGTGCTAACATCTTTATTATTTCGGACAAAGCAGTTATTTTAAAAAAAATAAAAATGTGAAAAAAGTGTTGCTTTTTAACTTTAGTTTAATCTCTACAGATAAATAAAAGAAAAAGGAGATAATAGAATGATTTATGGATACTGCCGTGTTTCAACATTGAAGCAACATGAAGAGAATCAACACTTTGCTATTGAACAGTTTTGTTCTTCCAACAATTTGCATATAGATGCATGGGTGGAAGAAAAGATTTCTAGTAGCAAAAAACTGAAAGACAGGCGTTTAGGAGCGCTCTTAAATGACCTAAAATCAGGAGATATGATTATTACCACCGAGATTTCGC
>DFKH01000016.1 GCA_002373815.1 Alphaproteobacteria bacterium UBA3650 | reverse complement strand
AAACGAGTGGCTCGTCCAGCCTCTAAACGAGCCATAGCAGTTCGAATATCAGGGGCATTATCCTTTGCTTCTGCTATCAATGCATTCAATTCTTTATCCTTAAAGTCTTTTGGTGAAAAGGGCAAGGCGACAATTGGAGGAACTTTTAAATCAAGTGTCTTTTCTAACTCAGCATTTTCAAAGATGACCGGTCGTTGATAATCTGGCCCCATCAGACATCCCGCAAGAGCTAAACACAAAAAACTAACTGTTATTTTCAAAATCTTCATTGTGATCCTTTCTTCGAAAATCAAACAACAAGAATAATGACGGCACAAACACAACACCAACAACAGTTGCAGCAATCATTCCGAAGAATACAGCCGCACCCATAGAAATTTGACTAGCTGCACCTGCTCCCGTCGCAATAATCATGGGAAAAACACCCAAAATAAATGTCAATGCCGTCATTAAAACAGCACGATACCTTTCTTCTGCTCCCAAAGCGGCTGCTTTTCTTTCCTCAGTTCCTGTCATAATGGCATCCAAAATAAATTGCACAATTAAAATCGCATTTTTACTGGCCAATCCAATTAAAAGTATAATTCCAAGCTGAGCATAAATACTTAAAGATTGCCCCATTATTTTTAAACCAATCAAAGCACCAAGCACGGCAAAAATATTTGTCATCATAACGGATAAAGGAACACACCAACTTTCATAAAGAGCCACCAAAAACAAATAAGTAAAGACAACAGCTAGCAAAATCAAAATATACACAAGCCCCTGTGTTTCAACTTCTTGCAAACTAAGTCCAGTCCACGCAATTCCATATTGATTAGATAATTGACCTGCTAATTTTTCCACTTTTTGAATAGCTTTACCACTGCTAACTCCTGATGCCGCCTCGGCGGTAATCGCTGCACTTAAATATTGATTAAAACGATAAATAATTTTGGGCGACACAACCGTTCTTAAATTAATAAATTCTTGTATCGGCATACGTTGTTTTTTTTCATTGAACACATACAAAGCACCAATATCATTTGGTGTTTGACGATAGCTGTTTTCAGCCGCCACAATCACTTTATTCGTCTGCCCATCAACAGATATATTATTGACATATCTTGCACCAAAATTGTTTTGAAGCGTATTAAACAAAGTGTTTACTGAAACACCATATGATTCCAATTTTATACGATCTATGTCCAAATAGATATGTGGTGTTTGAGCTGTAAAAGTACCAAACGCATATTGAAAAAGAGGATCTGTATTCATCATCTCTAACAGTTTTTGTTGCGTATCATATAATTCTTGAGGTGTCAACTCACCATTCAATGCATTTAATTGAAAACTTAAACCACCACTTGTACCAACACCTGGAATTGCAGGCATCTCAAAAAATGCTATTTGTGCTTTTGTAAAATTGTTAAAATAACCACTCAATTTTCTGGTAATATTTTCAATAGATAACGATTTCTTTTTTCGATCATCCCAAGGCCTTAATCCAATAGCCGCCATACCTATATTTTCCCCACCAGAGCTGAGCATACTGGTACCAGCAATCCCAATCATATACGCCACTCCATCCGTTGCCGTCACCTGATTAGACATTTCTTTTAAAACTTCTTTTGTCTGATTTATTGTTGCCGTATCAGGTAGCTGCACATTTGCCAAAATAAAACCTTGATCTTCTTGAGGGATAAAGGAAGTTGGCACAATATAAAAAAATCCAACCAAACCAAGAATTACCATAAAACATAACCCCACAGCCATCCATAAACGTTTGATTAAAAAATCGACACAATATAAATAGATATTTTGCACCCATGCCACAGCGCGATTAAACCAAGAAAAATAAGAAGAAGTATCCCCCTGTTTTGTTAAAAGCAAAGAACAAAGAGCTGGACTTAATGTTAAAGCGTTGATTGATGAGAACACAACAGCTGTGGAAATGGTCACAGCAAATTGTTGATAAATTTTACCCGTAATTCCCGCCATCATAGCAACTGGCACAAAAATAGATAACAACACCAAAGTTGTTGCAATAATAGAGGAAGAAATATCTTTCATGGCTTGAATACTTGCTTCAAATGAATTCATTCCTTGATGTTGCATTAAATAGGACACACGTTCCACCACAATAATAGCATCATCCACCACCAAACCAATTGCCAAAATCATGGCAAACAATGTTAAAATATTCAAATCAAAATCAATAGCATATAAAACAGCAAAAGTGGCAATCAATGACACAGGAATGGTAATCATGGGAATCAAAGTTGCACGAAAATTTTGTAAAAAAAGATAAACAACTAATACAACCAATAAAAAAGTAATAAACAATGTTGTGACAATATTTTCAATTGAAGCTTGAACAAAAGCAGTCGAATCATAAGCAATCCGAAATACCATATCTTCTGGAAAGGCTTTTTGAAGTGTCGCCATTTCCTTACGCAAATTTTTAATAATAGTCAAAGCATTTGAATTCGGCATTTGATTGACTTCCATAACAACGGCCCCTTGTCCATTATATTGTGCACCCAATTGATAATTGTCTGCTCCAAATTCAATGCGTGCAACATCTTTTAAACGTACAACAGAACCATCTTGCCCCGCCGCAACAACAATATTTTCAAACTCTTTCAAACTGGATAACAATCCTGTTGTCGTCAAAGAAAGAACCATTCCATCCAAACCAACACTGGGCGCTGCCCCCAATGTTCCAATAGCACTATTTGCATTTTGTGCTTCTATGGCTGACACCACAGCATTCGCTGATAAATTCATTGCGGCTAAGGCCCGAGGATTCAACCAAATACGCACACTCTTTTGCGGCCCAAAGATATGGACATCACTCACCCCCGAAATACGCTTCAAAGGATTTTGAATATTTGCAAAGGCATAATTACTCAAAGCTAAGGCATCATGACTTCCTTTTGGGGACTCTAAAACCAAGAAAGCTAATAAATTAGCCGATTGTGTTCTTACTTGAAGCCCCTCTTGCGTCACAATAGGAGGCAATAATGCTTTGGCTTGTTCCAAACGATTTTCAACTTTCACCTGTGCAATATCTGGATCAACACCCACATTAAACGTCACTGTCAATTGATAAGTACCATTATCTGTCGCAGTAGAGGACATGTACAACATACCCTCCACACCATTGATTTGATTTTCAATGGGAATACCCACTGTATCCACCATCAATTGTGCGTTTGCACCAGGATAAGTTGCTTGAATTATAATCTGTGGTGGTGTAATATCTGGATATTGTGATACAGGTAACAAAAACAAGGCAATCGCCCCAAGAAGGACCATCACAATGGCTAACACACCAGCAAAGCGAGGACGATGAATAAAAAACTCAGATAGATTCATTCTCCTAGCTCCATCAATACAGTTGCTTTGTGTCCAACTGCACTCATACCCACAGGAGTTATAATGAGCTCATCCCCAGCCTTTAAACCACTTTTGACAACAACTTGTGATCCAATAAAATCACCCAGTTCAACAAAACGCTTTTCGATAACCCCCTCATTCAACACAAAAACATAATTACCCCCAGACATCATCGTCACAAGACCTCGTTCAATTAAAATAGCCTCTTTTAAATGAACATCATATAAAACAGTCACATACGCGCCCGGCAACAAAAGATGATTTTTATTTTCAAAATCAGCAAACAAATCAATGGAAGATGTACCACTTTGGATTTGATTATCGGCAAAACGAACAGAACCTGTCGCCGTTACCACTTGACCATTAGAAAGTCTAAGCTTTAAAAGGCCTGTCTTAAAAAAACGCACATCAGCTCCCAGATTCAAAAAATCTTTTTCTGGCATTGAAAAACGTACACGAATGGGATCATATTGTAAAACATATGCCAATGCTTTTCCCTCAGGCGAAACATATTCACCTTTTGTCGCATTGATATTTCCCACAACGCCATTAATAGTTGCCGAAATAACCGTATAATTATAATTAACCTCCGCTGCCTTCAAAGCCGCTTTTGCAGCACTCAAATTCGCCTCAGAAGTTAAAAATGCCGTCCGTGCATCATCTTTTTCAGTTTTTGAAATAGCCTCACTAGCTGTTTTGTCAATTCGTTCCAAGTAAAGCCTTGCTTTCTCTAAATCAGCAGTTGCCCCCACAACTTTTGCTTCTGCTGCCTCTACTTCTGCCAAATATTGATCCTGTTTTAAAACAAACAATGTCTGCCCCTCTTGTACCTCAGCCCCCCCATCAACCAAAACTTGATCAATAAAACCAGAAATATAAGGATACACATACACAGAATGAATGGCTTCAATATGCCCAATATATTCATGTGTCACAATAACATCACGAGGAACAATCTTTTGAATCTGAACAGAAAGATCGTCTGATTTTATCAAAGGCAAAACTTCATGCCTATTTAAACAAAGATACCATACAATTGCCCAGCCGACTAAAAGTCCTAATAAAATCCAAACAAATTTTCGCATGACACAATCCTCCTTTAAATTAAGGTAGCATTATATCTTTCCCCTTTCAAATAGACTTTAGATGATAAAAAAATATCTTGACATCTGGTATCAACTTTTTTAAAATCGAGTTGGCGACAGGGGTGGTGTCTGTCGTTGAGGATTAGTACCCTCTTATACAGGAGCTGACAAAAGTCAGCAAATGCCTTCTGGTACCAGACTGGAAGGCCGATGAATACGCTGGCTTGCCAGTCAATAATCGCACTATTTTCTGTATAATAGGTACTAACTTCCAGTCACAAAACACCACAGTGGAAGGAGTTGTTATGCAGATAAAATCGCAATCTGGACGTTCTATGGTGGAAATGTTGGGCGTGCTAGCGGTTATGGGGTTGCTGAGTGTCGTCGGGGTCATAGGATTTAGAGATGTGCTCAATAAACAAAAAGCTACTGAAACAATAAATCAGCTATCAAAACGGGCCTTATGGATTTCTAGCAATCGAACACTGATGGCAAAACTCACAACCGACCTAACACAAGAAGGCTTTTCTGAAACAGATGGTTTTTTTAGCATTTCTAACTCTCCCTCGTATACCGATAATACTTTTTCTTTGCGAGTTCATCAAATTCCAAAAGAAGTATGCCAACACATTTCGGAATACAACTGGAAAATTGCTACAATCACACAAGGACTGCCATGTGAGAATACAACGGATATGGTTTTTAGATTTAATAATGATTTAAGTGAACGTACACAAAATAACATATGCGATATTAATGAACCTCTTTCGACTTGCATCTGTCCTGAAAATCGCACAACAACAGATGGTAAATGCGGTTTATGTACTCATTATATAGAAAAAAATTGGACACAACCTATTTTGACTTCTAAAACAAGTTATGGAATTTTAACCAGCACACCTGCTCAGGGTGGACAGGAAAAATGCGTTCCATCTAACCACCCTGTTTTTTGTGCATTTGATAATATCGTGGCAATAAATAGTAAGTATTATGCTCCAAAGGTTAATTCAGCTTTTATTCAGTGGCAACTCCCAGTCAAATTAAAAGTTTCTTCTGTGGATATCTATACCTCTCCAGAACCACAAGTTCTCAATCGCTTCCCAAATACAATCGTCCTCTCAGGATCCAATGATGGTTCTGCGTGGACAGAGCTGACAACTGCCACCAATTATGCAAAACCAGCAAGTGGCGAAAAAATAACGCTTAATGTAAACAGTGATTCGCCATACCAATACTTAAAATGGACATTTCAAAATGACGATATTTCTCAAATTGCCATTGCAGAAATTACCGTTTTTGCAGATGAAGTTGTGACAGAATACTATCCACCTGATAATACCACATTACAATGTCAATGAATCACTTTTGATTTTTTCATGAGCTACCTCCTCGCCTCATAAAAAATCCCCACAAAAATGCGGGGAAAATGGCGATCCCGGGGCGATTCGAACGCTCGACCTA
>DFKH01000044.1 GCA_002373815.1 Alphaproteobacteria bacterium UBA3650 | reverse complement strand
CATTTAGATTATCATAAAACAATGGAAAATTATTTGTCCGCTAAAACAAAACTTTTTACAGATATTATACAAGAAGGGGGAACTGCAGTTCTAAATGCTGATATACCAGAATATGACACATTAAAAAAAGTTTGCGAACAACGGCACTTAAATATTATTTCCTATGGTCAAAAAGGAGAAACATTAAAACTAGTCCAACAAACACCACAAACAGACGGGCAAGAACTTGTCATTCAAATAAATGATAAATCTTATCCCGTTAAAATTAAAATTTATGGAGATTTTCAAGCCTATAATATTTTAAGCGCCGTTGGATTATGTATGGGGCTGGGACATTCATGGGAAGAAATTGTCCCCATCTTATCTGATCTCACCCCACCCGCTGGACGTTTAGAAAATGTAGGGTCAACGCCAAATGGCGCTCAAATTTTTGTGGATTACGCGCACACACCTGACGCCTTAGAACGCGTATTGATTTCACTAAGGGCGCACACCCAAAATCAGCTTCATTGCTTATTTGGATGCGGAGGCAACCGTGATACAGGCAAACGCGCTCAAATGGGAAAAATTGCAAATCGACTAGCAGACAAGGTCTATATCACAGATGACAACCCGCGTAACGAAGATCCAAAACTCATTCGAGAACAAATAAAATCAGCTTGCATAAAGGGAGAGGAATTTGATAACCGCCGTATGGCTATTCATCACGTTATACAAAATTTACAAGCAGGAGATATTTTAGTTTTAGCGGGAAAAGGCCATGAATCAGGGCAAATGATTCAAGGGATCAACTATCCGTTCAATGACAAAGTGGAGGCACAATTAATGTTAAAAACAATGACACAAACACCCTTATGGACAGGTCCTGAATTACAAATGGCACTCAATACGCCTGTGGATAAAAATATATGGGCGAATGGAGTCGTCTTTGATTCACGAACTGTACAAACTGGTAATATTTTTGTAGCACTAAAAACAGAAAAGAATGATGGTCATCAATATGTGAAAAAAGCATTGGAAAATGGAGCAAGCGTCTGTATTGTGGATCATGAAATCAATGACGTTTTTAAGGAAAATCAAATTATCGTACAGGATACCATGAAAGCATTGGAAGCTTTAGCTCGCTTTGCGCGCATGCGTACAAACGCACAAGTCATTGGTATTACTGGAAGCTGTGGAAAAACAAGCACAAAAGAAATGTTGGCCTCTTGCCTGTCAAAACAAGGAAAGACCCATTTCACCCAAAAGAATTTCAATAATAATTTAGGCGTCCCATATACCATGGCAAATATGCCTTGCGATACTCAATATGCCGTCATTGAAATGGGGATAAGCCATCCAAACGAAATGAGTGAGTTATCTGATTTTGTGAGACCAAACATCTCTTTAATCACCAATATTGCCCCCGCTCATCAAGAATTTTTTGCAGATACACGAGCTATTGCGGCCGAAAAAATTCATATTGTTGACTATCAAAATAAAGAAGGCTGTATCGTATTAAATGTGGACGATGCCCAGTATCAATTTTTGGCAGACACAGCTTTATCTGCAGGATTAAAAAAAATTATCCGTTTTGGACAAAACGAAAAAGCAGATTTCCATTTAATATCAACAACTTTTCAAGATGAAAAAACGCATGTGATAGCCGAATGGCACGGGGAAAAATTGACCTATGATTTGAACTTTGTCGGAACACATTTTGCCCTAAATTCATTGGCTGTTTTAGCGGCCATAGATGCTATTGGTGCCAGTGTAGAACAAGCAATCCAAGATCTATCCACATTATACCCAACAAAAGGACGTGGACAAGTTTATGATATACATTTGGAAGATAAAACAATCCACATAGTAGATGATGCTTATAACGCAAATCCTGTATCTATGAAAGCAAGCATTATCGCCTTTGGACAAAGATCTGGCCGTAAAATTGCCGTTTTGGGTGATATGTTAGAATTAGGTGAAAAATCATATGAAATGCATCTTGACATCTTACCCCTATTAGAGCAGAATAACATTAGCAAATTATATGCGGTAGGTCCTGTAATGAGTCAGGCCTTTGATCTTGTTTCACCCGATATGCAGGGCGCAAAAACACTGTCGGCCACAGATTTTGCCGATGTTTTGCGTCATGAATTGCAAGACGGCGATTGGGTACTTTTCAAGGCATCTCATGGCACAGGATTGGATCCATTGATTCAAAAACTAAAAGGAGAATAATATGTTATTTTATTTATCTAGATTATCTGATTTTTTAGGTGTTCTCAATGTATTTAAATACCAAACATTCCGTATGGGATGCGCCCTAACAATTGCATTCTTTTTAACCTTATGGATGGGTCCCCGTATTATCCGTTGGCTGAAAAGCAAAGAAGGAGAAGGTCAACCCATTCGTGAATGCGGTCCCCAAACACATTTAGCAAAAAAAGGAACGCCCACCATGGGTGGACTCATGATCCTATTAGGCGCCACAACCGCCTCATTTCTGTGCAATACATGGACAAACCCATATGTCTGGATATTGCTAGCCATTTTTTGGGGATTCGGTTTAATAGGGGGCGTGGATGATTATTTAAAACTCACCCATCACAACAGCAGTAAAGGCGTCCCTGGCCGCACTCGTTTATTGATTGAATTTACTTTGGCTTTATTTGCTTGTTTAGGCATGATTCATTTAGCAGATGCCTCTATGCAAACAACCTTAACAATTCCATTTTTTAAAAACATTCTGATTGATTTAAGCTATTTTTACATTCCTTTTGCCATGTTTGTGATGGTAGGGGCTGCAAATTCCGTCAATTTAACAGATGGTCTGGATGGTTTGGTCAGTTTTCCTGTCATCATGTGCACATTAGTTTTCACCGTCATTGCTTACGTCTCAGGACGTGTAGATTATTCTGAATACTTGCAAATTGCCTATATTCCCGGTGCAGGAGAAATCGCTATTTTATGTTGTGCGATTATTGGAGGTACGTTGGGCTTTTTGTGGTACAATGCCCACCCTGCGCAAGTTTTTATGGGGGACACAGGATCTTTAGCATTAGGAGGTTTTTTAGGGGCTTTATCAGTTGCAACAAAACATGAAATCATTTTGGCCATAGCAGGTGCTATTTTTGTAGTAGAAGCACTTTCTGTCATAATCCAAGTCGGCTCATTTAAACTCCGAGGGAAACGTGTCTTTTTAATGGCCCCCATCCATCATCACTTCGAAAAAATGGGATGGAGCGAAACAACTGTCGTCACACGTTTTTGGATTATCGCAATTATGTTGGCTTTGATGGCTTTGGCAACATTAAAATTGAGGTAATCAATGAAATTTATCCAAACATTTAAAAAGAGCATTTTGGCTGAATGGCGTGGGATCGATCACGGCATTTTATACAGCGCTCTTCTTTTGATGTTTTTTGGATTATCTTTAACTTTCGCGGCAGGTCCTGTCGTTGCCGAAAGACGAAACTATGAATGGTCATATTTTGTCTATAAACATCTCATCTTCATGCCTATTGGTATTTTGGGACTTATATTCACCGCTTTGTTACCCGTCAAATGGGCAAGACGTTTAGGCTTTTTGGTTTCCATTGGGGCAACGCTTGGTATGGTAGCTGTCTTATTATTCGGGACACGTTTTCAAGGAGCCGCAAGATGGATCAATGTGGTTGGCATTTC
>DFKH01000124.1 GCA_002373815.1 Alphaproteobacteria bacterium UBA3650 | reverse complement strand
TTGCGAAGACAAAAATTGTCAATCAACTAGTACACCAACAAATACAACAAAGAGTTGTTCAGCCAATCAATGGAAGAATGGTGCAACCTGTACCGCTTGCCCGGAAAATGCGACATGTAATGGTACAACGTTCACATGTAAAAGTGGTTATACTAAAAGTGGTAATAGCTGTGTTAAGCCCTCAGCTTCAGGGAGTACTACACAAGCTAAAGTGGCCTCTTGTGATAGTATAAAAAGAGGATCATCTGTTAGTATAGAAACGATAAAAAAACAATATAAAAACTGTAAGAATTGTGGTACCAAAAAAGATAAGAAAGGCAAGAAAGTATATTATTGCTATTGCGAAGACAAAAATTGTCAATCAACTAGTACACCAACAAATACAACAAAGATTAGCCAAACCACTCAAAATAATTGTTCAGCCAATCAATGGAAGAATGGTGTAACCTGTACCGCTTGTCCAGAAAATGCGACATGTAATGGTACAACGTTCACATGTAAAAGTGGGTATGCAAAGAATGGAAATAGTTGTGCTAAGCCTAAGCCATCGGCTCCAGTAGCGAGCACTACACAAGCTAAAACGGCCTCTTGTGACAGTACAAAAAGAGGATCATCTGTTAGCATAGAAACGATAAAAAAACAATATAAAAACTGTAAGAATTGTGGTACGCAAAAAGATTCCAAGGGAAAGAAGGTGTATTATTGTTATTGTCAAGATAAAAATTGTTCAACATCCAGTACAACGACGAATAGCTCTTCAAATGCTAAATCGAAATATATAAAATGTAAAAGCAACGAAGTTCATACGGAGGCCAATGAAGGGTTTAGAGAATCAGATTGTATGCCATGTCCTGCCCATGCTACGTGTGATGGAACAGAAAAGGTTAAATGTGATCAAGGATACAGTGTTACGAGTACAACGTTTATGACCACGATTTATCCTGAAGGTAGACGGACAGTTTTTATGGGAGGTTATAATTCCTGTGCAAAAACATGCCAAATTAAAAATGCTAAAAGGTGTTTTGTAATGGATAGTGGATGGGTAGATGTTTCATGTAAAGATGGATATTATAAGACAGGAAGTGTGTATGAGGCAAAATGCGCGAAATGTCCAGACCATGTTACGGACTGTATTGAATCTGGTGGCGCCCCTTGGGTCCTAAACTGTGAGAAAGGGTATGGAATTACAAAAGATAGAAGAAGCTGTGAGAAATGTCCTAAAAACAATACTAAGCTTTATTGTTTCGGAGCGTGATTGTTTTCATTAAAATAAAAATACCCCGAGGTAATCCCTCGGGGAGATTTTTATTCCAGAAAATACATAAAAAAGTTTAAAAAAGGGGTTGACAGGTTTGGAAAAATCGGTTATAATAACGCCACTTGTTCGATACTTTCGGAGTTTCTTCGGAAAGAAATTGCCAGAAAAATCGGGAAGTTTTTTCAACGAAATCAATGTCTTATGACAAAGAGGTTGTTGGATTAAAATGAACGCTTTCGTCCGCTTGAAATAGGTTGATGAAAGATTTTTTGTGAATAAGAAGGTAAAAGGAAAAAGGATAGAATGCCTACAATTAACCAATTGGTTCGTAAGAGCCGTAAGAAAGTGACAAAGCGGAATAAAGTTCCAGCTTTGAAGGCGTGCCCGCAAAAACGTGGCGTCTGCACGCGTGTGTATACAACAACCCCTAAAAAACCGAACTCGGCTTTACGTAAAGTCGCTCGTGTTCGTTTGACAAATGGATTTGAAGTAACGTCCTACATTCCAGGTGAAGGTCATAACTTACAAGAACACTCTGTCGTCATGATTCGTGGCGGACGTGTGAAGGACTTGCCTGGTGTTCGTTATCATATTATTCGTGGTACCCTTGATACGCAAGGTGTTGCTAATCGTAAACAAGCTCGTTCGCTGTACGGCGCAAAACGGCCTAAATAAGGAGAATAGAATATGTCCCGTAGACATGCTGCAATTAAACGTGAAGTGGTGGCCGATGCAAAGTATAACGACATCGTTGTTGCCAAATTTATGAACTGCTTGATGCTGGCTGGTAAGAAATCAGTCGCTGAAAGCATTGTGTATGGTGCTTTGGAAGATGTGGAAGCAAAGGTGAAAAAGCCAGCTTTGGAAGTCTTTAAAGAAGCATTAAATAACGTGAAACCTCAATTGGAAGTGCGTTCTCGTCGTGTGGGTGGTGCGAACTATCCTATTCCAACGGAAGTGCGTCCAGAACGTCAACAAGCTTTGGCGATTCGCTGGATCATTGGTGCTGCGCGTGACCGTAGCGAAAAGACAATGACAGAACGTTTGTCTGCTGAATTAATTGAAGCTTTTAATAATCGTGGTGCCGCTGTGCGTAAGCGCGAAGATGTGCATCGTATGGCTGAAGCAAACAAAGCGTTTGCTCACTTTAAGTGGTAAGGGGGAACCATGGCAAGAGAAACACCGATTGAAAAATATCGTAACATTGGTATTATGGCGCACATTGACGCCGGTAAAACCACAACAACAGAACGTATTTTGTACTATACAGGTAAAACGCACAAGATTGGTGAGGTGCATGATGGTGGTGCCACCATGGACTGGATGGAACAAGAACAAGA
>DFKH01000059.1 GCA_002373815.1 Alphaproteobacteria bacterium UBA3650 | reverse complement strand
CGAAGGGATTTGAACCCTCGACATCGACCTTGGCAAGGTCGCGCTCTACCCCTGAGCTACACCCGCATTTTTTGCGTATGGCGTCATTATACACACTTTTTTTTCAAAATGCAAGAACTTTTTTAATAATTCCACTTCACGCCCACCATACCCCGATAATCGGGGGTCACATCGGCTTGGTGATCGGGATTCAAACGAACACCCATTTCACTTTGCAAACTCACCTCATCCGTCATATTGCCTTGATAATACATGGATAAATCAATTTCTCTTGCTTTCGGTTTCATATTGGCTTTATAGGTGTCATAATAATAAATGTCCTCAGTCGGATGACGTCCCACAGGCAACGACACATTTAAAGTCCCCTTACGCACACGCAATGGCGAAGAAACTTGTAATCCAAACAAATGGTCATCAGATGGTTGATAACTTGCAGTCATGGCAAAACTATCGCTGGTCATACGCGACAAATTCATTAAGCCTCCATCAGAACTTGTTTTTGTCTGCCCATAATAATACATCGCCTCTAAACGAACCTTGTCGATTGGCGTAATAGCAACACCAGCCCCAACAAAGTGAGTGTTTGCACCCTTAATGTTGAAAGCCCCTTCCGACACCATACCCAAGGACGCACCAGTTTCCTTCATCACACCAGTTGCCACCTTGAAAGAAACTTTATCAATTGGTTTAAATACCACAGCACTAGTGAAAGCTTGCATTTTATTATCAGGCGCATCAAAATGGCGATCGTCATTGTCAAAGAAGCCATTCTTACCAGTTGTCCAACCAACTTCCACAGACCATTTAGAATTCAAATCATAGCCCGTCTCAATACCAAAAGCATCTCGCATTTGAATAAATGGATTCGTCATACGACGCTTCCAATACGCTTCCTTACCCATTGTAGTATCTTGCGAATAAAATAAACTATAACGCATTTTATTCTGTTTCAAATTCATTTGCACCAAGCCCATAGGGATTTGCGAAGAGGAAGAGACTCGATTTGTCTGATTACGATACATCATCGAAAAATTTTCTGTCGGCTGAATTTCAACAGGATCACGTCCACGCATAAACATCTTAAAATCATCCCATGATTTTGTTTTACGACGATTCTTTAAATCAAACAAACCCGCCGTTGGTAATTGGAACGGACGATTATATGCATCAAAGGCAACAAAGTGAGAGGGCAACGCAGAACCCAAAGCACTTGCTGCTGTCAATGACGCAGGCGCAATCAATCTTGTAGAAGAAGCTGGCACAACAGTCCCCTGCCCAATGGCTGTCCCATTTCTATACACCCATAAACCATTTTTTCCACCAACAGGCTCGGTAGCAGCCGCCAAATTAATCAAACCTCGACCAAAGATAGAGTTATAACTACCCAATTCATCGGAACCAACCGCATATGTATTACCATATAATGTAACCTGTGCATCTGTCGGCGTAATATATGTTGATGTCTTGAATAAGATTTCCACAATTTGCTGACTTGTCAAATGGGGATACGCCCCCATCAACAAAGCGACAGATCCAGCCACAGAAGCCGCTGCGGACGCCGTCCCATAACTATAGGTATAACTGTATCCACTAGTACTGCTGTTTAACGTTGGATCTGTTGTTGAATAAATACCATGGGCAGAATCAGCGCTTTGCCCACCATATGCCATGACACAATAACTACCAGCAATACCACATGGCTGAGAGTAAGCAGAAGGCGTTGCATTTATAAGCTTTGTATCATCAACCTGTGTCACAGAATCAATAGATCCAACTGTAATATACAAATGGTACAACGGATTGGTTGTATCTACTGTTGGCAAAATCTTACTAGTACTGTTCCATGTTGTACCAGAATTCATTTCCGCATACAAAGGAACCGCAGATTGAATGGTCGGTTGTTTAATAGACCATTTATCCGAGGCTTGACCGCTCCCATTTGAGACAATCATCACTTTGCCTTTACTACTACTGTTGGACAACGACCTATACACATTCGGAGCATCTGGGCCTAAAACTTCAGAAATCTTTTTGGCCGTATATTTTGTACCATCTTTTGTAAAGCCACCCAAAGCTGTCGTCACCTCAGGATCCACAGATTCATTAATATTTAAAGCCTCAGCTGATAAAATAATATCTGCATTTGCTGCCATATGGTTCATAGCCTCTAAACTCAATCCTTGAACAACATCCCGACTAACTGGCAAAATGGCCGTATTGTAGGCCACCCCATACGTCACAGCATTCGGATCGTTATCTAATTTCATCGCTCCTGCAATACCTGCCAAAAACGTCCCCAAGCTTCCCGTTATAGGCGCTTTACCTGTGTTATCAATATAGTGCGGTGTCGGGTCATCTACATTATATACATAATTTGAAGTATAATTAAATCTCGCTAAAATACCACCATCCACAGTTGCCGCGCCACCATGCTCATCAGAGGTACCAGGCACTTGCCAACGAGCATAATTTTGGACACAGTTTGAAGCAGTGTTTTCAGCACAATGGACAGGGGGCGTTGTGGTAGTTCCTATAATCTGTCCTGTAATCGTGTTTTCTAAAATATACAATTCTGTAGTACCACGAGCAAACTTCGCCAATCCATATGGCTTTGTAGCCCCTAAATTTTCGGATACACCATAATAACAATTTTTCTTGATATATGCACCAGAATCATTTTTAGCACATACCCCATAATCAAAATTAAATCCATAGGGATGTCCCTTCGCCGGATCTGAGTCAGTCAAAGCAAAGTTGTTTGCCACAGACCCCAATGTCGATACGTTCGTACCAGAAGCTTGTTTAGAAGCATCCATGCCAGGAACTGTTGGTCCTTCTTTGTTAACCGTATATTTATCTCCACTCCAAGTCTGAGCCGCCGAAGAATTGGAATCATAAAATGCTTTATTCACTTTATCAAAATTCCAAACATTATAAGTCACTTCCCCCGAAGAAGACCCAGAAGTAGTTGTTTGCTTAATCGTCCCACCATTTCCAATTGTCATACCATCGGAATAAATGGCTAATGTCACCTTTTTGTCTGTCAAAGTTGGATCCACACCAGGGGATACCTGCTTATTCACTAAACGTCCATACGGGCTTGTTCTTTCGACCATATACCCATTATATCCACGCGCATAAGCTTCTGCGGCATTAATAGGATCAAGATAATGTCCCTTTTTATATCTAGGATCCTCCTCAATTTTTTCCACTTCTCTTACCAATTCATCATCAGACATCTTAACAGGAGGAGGAGCCACAGTCCAACACTCAGCATTGGTTTCATCACGATAATATGGTTTTTTATTCATTTCCGTTTTAGAAATACACTGAGTACCAATCCAACAGGTATCACATGAAATACATTTATCCCCATTCCATCGTTGTGTGGGAGGACATGTTGGATTACCATTGCCATCGCCACTGCCCAAAATAGCCACCAATGCACCAGCCATGCCAACACCCAAAACAGTGTATCCAATTGTTGTCCAGTCAATTTTAAGAGGACGACATTGCAATTTTTCACGCACCTCCTGTGGAATACGTCGCATACAAGGTTGTGCTTGTAATGAACCAGCCCGCAACAACGTCTGAATGGCTGGGCAATCATAATTATAAACCGCCTCACACAAAGCAGAATCACCAGTTCGTGGATTTACAACATCTACATTTAAGCCCTCTTTTTTCCATGCCACAAGCTGATCCAAATCTTCAGCATGCGCCGCCGCATAAATACGACTTTCTGTAACATAAGGAATACGTTTTAAGCAAGAAGGCCTGACATTAACTCCCGCTTCAATCAAAGCAGCCACTGCCACTCGACTTTGTGACCAAACAGCCTGACAATAGGCCGTATTTCCATTAGCATCCGTCAATTCCAAAGAATAACCCAAAGAAGCCAAGCGCTTCAATTCTGCAACATTACCAACACTTGCCGCTGCATAAATACGATCTCGAACAGAAGTATCGGCCATTCTGACCCAAGGAGTACCCCACACAGCATACTGCGCTTGCGTGTTTACCCCAATAAACACACCAAACGCAAAAAGTCCCCATTTCAATTTTTTTAACAGTTTCAAACGGTTACCCCTTTTTGACTATACTTCATACGTAGTATGGTAGCATACAATTCATATGAAAACAAGCGAAAAAACAAGGATTTTACATTTTTTTTATAGGCCAAAATTTAAACCCACTAACGCACGCCAATCAGGAGCCGTGCCTGCGACATGATCTGGGTTCAAACGCACCCCAACTTCACTTTGCAAATGCACGTCTTCTTGTAATGCATCAGCATAATAAAGACCGATATCATACTCTCTTGCGGATGGTTTTAAACCAGCCTTCACACTTTGACGATACATGATATCTTGATGAGCATCTCGTGCCATCGGCAAATCTACCGTTGCCACCCCATGCCGCACGCGTAAAGGTGATACAAATTGTAAACCCAATGTCTTTTTATCATCAACCTTCCAAGTGGCCGTTAAAGCAAAGCTATCACTTCTTAAATCAGACATTTGAACCAACGAACGTCCATTGCTGACATGCGTTTTGCCAGAATAATACATTCCTTCCAAAGTAATAGCATCAGTCAAATTCAACGTAACGCCTGCACCTACAAAGGACGTCTTGCTATTACCAGACTTAAAGGCTCCACGCCCCCACATACCTAAAGTAGAACCTTGTTCATTTGTCACACCTGCCGTCACTTTTAAACCAATTTTTTTCAAACCATTATATTGCAATGTGCTTTGGAAAAGCGATATCTTGTTATGTTCCATATCATTTAAATCATCTTCATTTACAAAACCATTTTGTCCAACCTGCCCTAAAACAGTTGCCTTCCAATTCTTACTAAGCTCATAACTGACAGCACCACCCCATGCTTCCTTCATTTTTGCATATGGTGTCTGCATCAAACGTTCAAAATAAGTACCACCACTTGTTTCAGTATTTTCTGTATAATACGACTTAAAACTCCACTTTGGAGAAGGTCTAACCTCAAAACGCATTGAACCATGCTGAACACCCTTTCCATTTAAATCAGAACGGCGCTCAGAATAAGCCATAGTAAATTTATCATTAGCTGTTACAACCTTTTCATTTCCACGCATAAACGATTTAAAATGCCCATCCAACTTATTTTCACGCTTTGCGACATGAACAAATGATGACGTCGCCACTGGGAAAGCACGATTATATTTATCCAAAACAACGATATTGGCAGGCAATACCTTGGACACACTCGCAAATGAAGCAGGTACAACCGTTGACGAATTTGCAGCTACGACAGAAGCACCACTTGCTTTGTTAGATAAAGGGATTTTTGTCAAGCCAATAGGATCTGTTGCCGCATCCAAATTGACCAATCCATGGCCATAAATATCGTCAACACCTTCATCCCCCAAATCTGTGGCTGTTTCAAATAAAATCTGTACAACCTGTTGATTTGTTAAATGAGGAAAAGCGCCTTTAATAACAGCCAAGGCCCCAGAAACAATTGGAGCCGCTTGGCTCGTACCAACCATTCCTTCATATCCATAATCTTCCTCTGTGCCATCAGCCATTCGAACAGTTGAATAAATTTTATTACTGACGTTACTAACTCCTCCGGGGGCCCCAATACAATAATCTTTGGTAACACCACATTTGGCTGAATAAGCTGCTAATGTATTATCCGGATTCAACGCCACAACACTTACCAACAAATTCGTTAAATTATATGTTTGACCATCTTCGTGCGCCTTTTTGCCATTAAATAAATCGGAAAGACCAGCCAAAGCCAATGGTTGTGGATCATATGGTGGCTCTGCACCAGTTGAGGATCCAGCGTAATTTCCAGCAGAAAAAACCAATATTTTATTACCTGTCGCTGTCGTTTTATAAGCATCCAATAGATCCGTTGTTGATCGATTCTCTAACATCTGTTCAAAAGCAGTGGCTGCAGCAGATGCATCATCATATCTCCTTCCCCCAGTCAATTGAGATCCATACATCACACTTGCATTAACAATATCAGCTGTTTCGGCCGCTTTTGATAACCCTTCCAAGGTCCCCACATCCAGATCAATTTTCACAGGAATGATTGTTGAATTATATGCAACACCCATCATACCTTCATCATTTTGAGTAGCCCCAACAAGACCAGCAACATGCGTTCCATGATTATCATAATTCATCTCCTCTGTGACAAAATAGGTTGTGTCATACCAGCATTTACCTGTATCATCACATGTTACTTCCCACGCGCCTTCTGGACCTTCTGGGTTTATATGATTCGGATCATAAACATATAACGAGTTATCTTTCACAAAACCCAAATATTCCACGCCATCAGAATTCTTCCATACCTTATACATCCATGGATTTGCATCACTAGAAGAATACTCATAATCAGCATATTTCGTGGCATAAGCCAAATAATCTAAAGTTTTCATCGTCACCGACGCCAACTCCGTTTGAGTTTCTGTACCCCAATTTTCGTAAAGACGCATTGTAACTTTCGTTGGGTCACTTGTCGGAGTTCCTTCCCAACATTTAGCACTATTATTTTGTGAACACACACCATAAACGAAATTGTATTGTGAACCAATATTATCGCTTAAATCAGGATGCTCCGACCAGACACCAGAATCAACAACAGCAACTTTCACTTTTTGTGTTGTATCAATTGCTTCCTCCCCTTCCCCATTCAAAGTACCATTTTCCAAACGTTTCACCTTATAACCAGTGTACCCACGAGCATAAGCTGATGAGGCATTGATGGCCCCTAAAAAATTAATACTATCATCTCCAAAAGAACTCGCGTCATATTCAGTCGTTTCAAATTCAGAAACATCCAAACTCAACGGAGCATCCCACACATATTTATTTTCTGGATCATTTCCCTTTGAACTTCCGCCACGTCCTAATGTTAAAATACCGGCAGCAGCAACACCACCCAACAAAACCTCTCCTACACCCAAAATTGGAAATTGAAATTGCTGCACCGCTGGCGTTCCCCAATCAGCAACAGACCGAGCCGATTCCAAGCGCCCAGCATAATATGTATGAGGCTTTGGTTGATGGGCATAAAATTCTGCGACATCTTTTTCTGGTAATTGACGAATACAGGCAACATAAGGACTTGCACCTTGAGTCAATAACATTTCATAGCCTTCATAATCACCTTCAGCAACAGTTTCACATAAAGGTGTCATCCCATTTGGCATAGGACTATTCATATCCACACCAGTCGCTCTTATTTGCTTTAAAGCTTTCAAATTTCTTGAATTCACCGCATCTATCACACGCGCATACATTTGTGGCGTCATCGCCATAACCGATTGACTCATCAATAAAAGGCCAAAACAAACAAATGTCAAACGCCGCATTACTATCCCCCTAAACAAGATTTAATGGATACTGTTCTTCTACCTTATAATACTTACCCTCTCCTGCCTCTTTTGCATGACTTGAAAACAAATTAAATGAATCCACCAAAAACAAATCCGAATGAAACAAGTTGTTTTTACTAATATAATTCATCACATCCGATAAGCCAACCCCCTGTAACTTTGCTAAGGTCACATGAGGATGAAATTTAAATTTATCTCGATCACCAAATCCCAACTTTCTCACCACAGCAGCAATTTTTTCTTGCAATTCCTTCAACGCTTTATCTTCATCAACACCTACCCACAAATGATGAGGCACATCACCAGTTGCAAAATAACCAATCTCCTTTAATGACAAATGAAATGCAGAAAAACGAATAAACCTCAGTTCACGCAACAACTCTTCCGCCATCGGTTCTTCCACATTTCCAACAAAAGACAATGTCAAATGCAACTTATCTGGGCTTTTCCATAAAGCACCAGACAAATTTTTATCCAACGCCATCAGCTGACCTTTCACCTTTTCAGGCAGTGCTAAGCCGATGAATAAACGCATCATAAAATTTTCTCCTTTTCAAAACTCCAAAACTAGTGTATAATATATTTTTATAAAAGGAAACAAAAAAATGTCAAAAATGAAAATTTATGAGATTCCTGAACCTGTTTTGCGTCAAAAAGCTGAAAAAGTGGACGCAGTGGATGATTCTATCCGCCACACATTGACAGATATGCTAGAAACCATGTATGCTGGAAATGGTGTAGGTCTCGCCGCTAATCAAGTAGGTCTTTTAAAACGGTTAGTGGTCATTGATTGCGCCCCTGATGGCGAAGAACCAGATCCTATCAAAATGGTGAATCCAAAAATTATCGTTCATTCTGACAATAAAATTTTACATAATGAAGGCTGCCTCTCCTTACCACGAGAATATGCTGATGTGGAACGCTGGGAAACAGTAACCGTTCAATATATAGATGAAAACGGCATTGAACAAACACGCAACGCAGATGGATTATTAGCCATCGCCATGCAACATGAAATCGACCACTTAGATGGTATTTTATTTATAGACTATCTGTCAAAATTAAAACGAGATAAATTATTGAAACACTTGGAAAAACGTCGCAAACGTGAAAGCGAGGAAGAATGACCTTAAAACCTCATACACGATTGATTATAATGGGTACACCTTCTTTTATTTTGCCGACACTCAATCGGTTGATTCAAGAAAAAACACAAAACGGCGATCCTCAATTTGATTTGGTAGCCATTTATACACGCGCCCCAAAGCCTGCTGGACATGGATTAGAATTGTCTTATTCCCCCGTTCATAAAGCAGCTTTAGAACTTCAAAAAACATATCCTCAACCATTCGAAATCGTCACACCAGAAACTTTTAAAAATCCTGACAACATTGTCAAATTTCAATCATTTAAACCTGACTTGGTGGTCGTCGGCGCCTACGGTCTTATCCTTCCACAAGCTGTCTTAGATACACCGTCCATGGGATGCATCAATTTGCATGCTTCCTTATTACCTTACGGACGTGGAGCAGCCCCGATTCAACGCGCTATCTTGGATGGCAAAAAGGAAACAGGTCTCACCATTATGAAAATGGACGCAGGTTGCGACACAGGGTTGATCTTGAAACAAAAATCCATTCCGATAACAGCCACAACCACAGCAGATGTGTTGACCAAACAATTGGCTGAGTTAGGACCAGAGCTATTGATGGAAACCTTGCGCGAAAATCCTTCGGGCAGCAAGCAAGATGACACACAAGCCACCTATGCACAAAAAATAACCAAAGCCGAAGCACAAATTGATTGGAACAAATCGGCCGAAGCCATTTCGTGTCAAATTCGTGCATTTTCACCAATCCCTGGCGCTTTCACTTGTTTCAAAGATAAAAAAGGGAAAATAGTGCGCCTCAAAATATACAATGCTTCTGCTTTTGATACATCTTCTGACTTAGCAGCAGGCACTATCATTCGAGCAGACAATAAAATTGTCATAAGCTGTAAAAACGGGACATTAGAACTAACAGATATTCAAGCAGAAGGCAAAAAACGCACTTCTGGTCAAGAATTTTGCAACGGCCATTTATTAAATGTTGGCGACACTTTTTTAAGCACAGGAAAATGAGATATAAATTCATCATTGAATATGACGGCACTCCTTTTATCGGTTGGCAACGCCAAACAGGACAGCTATCTGTACAAGGCGTTTTAGAAGATGCTCTTAAAACAGCTCTGCGCCATCCAATAACTCTTTGGGGATCGGGTCGCACAGATACGGGCGTTCACGCCATCGCACAAGTCGCCCATATAGAAACAGAGGAAAAATTAAATACTTATCGTCTTTTTGAATCATTAAATGCACTTGTTCGCCCCTACCCCATCAGCATTAAAAGCATAGAAGAAGCGACAGATGATTTTCACGCACGTTTTTCAGCCAAGAAACGTCACTATATTTATAAGATTCAAAACACACCTTATCCCCCATCTATCAACAAAGGACATGTGTGGTGGGTACGCCCAAAATTAGACATTCAAAAAATGAAAAAAGCCGCCAATTTAATGCTTGGTAAACACGACTTTTCCACCTTCCGTGCTAGTGAATGTCAGGCCAAAAGTCCCATCAAAACGTTAGATTCTTTTGAAATCATACAAAAGGAAGAAATCATTGAATGTCATGTCGCCGCTAAATCTTTCTTACACCATCAAGTCCGCAACATGGTTGGCACATTGGAATTGGTCGGTGAAGGAAAATGGTCTCAAGATAAATTTAAAAAGGCATTTGAAGCCTGTGACCGCACCAAAGGTGGTCCTACTGCACCGCCAGAAGGTCTGTACTTTGAATCTGTGGAATATTAAAGCGCTTCCAATTTTTCTTTTAACTCTTGCATATCTTGGGGCATAGGCACTTCGAAAACAAGTTGCTTTCCCGTTGTTGGATGAACAAAACCAAGCACGCCCGCATGCAATGCTTGACGTGGAAAATCACGTGCAACATCTGGCGCATTTTTAGGCGGCTTACCATAGGTATAATCTCCCACAAGAGGATGCCGAATAGAACTCATATGCACACGAATTTGATGTGTCCGACCCGTTTCCAAAACACACTTCACATAACTTACAAGACCACCACCATACACAGCCAACCGCGTATAGTGTGTTACCGCCGACTTACCACCAACACGCACCAATGCCATCTTTTGACGATTCGTTGAGGAGCGCCCAATATTGCCTTCAATACGTCCCTCTTCTTGCTCTAGCTTACCCCACACAAAAGCTTGATATTCACGCTGAATAGAATGGACTTCAAATTGCTTAGCCAACGCCACATGGGCCTTATCATTTTTCGCCACCACTAATAAACCTGAGGTGTCCTTATCAATCCGATGCACAATACCTGGACGTTCCACACCACCAATACCCGATAAACTACCTTTACAATGAAATAAAAGCCCATTCACAAGTGTATGTTCCCAATTTCCAGCCCCAGGATGCACCACCAAACCTGCTGGCTTATTCACCACAATGACATCATCATCTTCATACACAATATCCAAGGACATTTCTTCTGGCTTCACATCCGCAGGAGTTGCAGAAGGCATTTCAATTTCAAAAATCTGCCCATTTTCCACCTTCATATCAGGACGATTCGCAAAAACACCAGTCGATTG
>DFKH01000120.1 GCA_002373815.1 Alphaproteobacteria bacterium UBA3650 | reverse complement strand
AAACTTTATATTTTTAGAGGATTAATCCATTGCAAAGAATGCGGATGTTTAATTACACCAGAAACAAAGACTAAAAAGAATGGGCAAGTGTATGTATATTTACGATGTGGACATTCAAAAAAGGATTATCATCATTGTCATCAAGGTATTGTAAATGAAAATATTATCCTCAATCAGCTTAAAGAGGAAGTTTTTAATAAAATTACTTTACCACTCACAATACAAGAGTTATTAAAGAAAAAATTACTAAAAGATTTGAATCAAACGGCAGCCTTTAATGCTTCTGTAAAATCTAATACCACAAATTTACTAACAGCTTTGAAATTAAAAGAGGATAGGTTGCTGGATTTTTATTTGGAAGGAAAATTAAATCAGGCAATTTATGACAGTAAAAAAGATGAAATAGAGGCTGAACGTAAATGATTGCAAGATAATGCCGAAAAATATAAAGAAATTGATAGTCAAATAAGAGATAATATTGTAAAAATTGTATCCATGGTAAGTAATCTAAATAACGTTTTTGATATGGCAACGGTTCCACAAAAAAGCGAGTTGTTAAAACTACTGTTAAAGGATTGCAAGTTAAGTGGTGAAAAGTTGGAGTATGAACTAAATGTACCCTTTGATAAATTGCTATCCTGCCCAGATTATAATAAATGGTCTGAAATCACAATCAACAATCTTGACGCGTTCGAAAAATAGGATGTGTAAAACGAATTTTATTTGTATTTTAGTATAGTTAATTTTTTTTAAATCTGGTCCGTGTATTGTAAGACGACCCCAGCCAAATTGTGAAGGTCGCTAGAGATAGCGACTTTTTCTTTTGTTTATAAGTAGTTGAGCAAGTCCGTGTACGAGTGTTCAAAAATAGCTAAATTTTTACCTTACACGGACTAAAAATGGAAAATTTGTTTTTCAGAATTGCTATTTAATTCTTTTTGTGGTAATTTACAATTGTAATAAAAGGAGTATCTAAATGAAAATTCGTAGAGCAATGCCAGATGATGCAAAGGGTGTGAAATCCGCTCATTATCATGCTTATCAGGTTAATTATAAGGGCTATTTGCCTGATGATTATTTAAGGAATATGCCGTTTGATGAATCTATTATTACCCGAACCGCAAATTATATTAAAGAGCATGAATACTATGTTGCAGAAAAAGATGGGCATATAGCAGGATTCACATGCTTGGCGTATCCCGAAAAAAAGGTTGTAGAGATAGAGGCTTTGTATATTCATCCTGACTTTCAAAAACAAGGAGTGGGGACAGCATTGATGAATGAAGTTTGTTCTTTGAAAAAAACAGAAGGATACACAAAACTTGTTCTATGGACAATAAAGGATGGCCCTTCATTAGGTTTTTATCAAAAACAGGGAATGAAAGAATCTGATAGTGTAGAGAAAAAATTTTGGAAATTTGATATACCGATTATTTGTTTAGAAAAAAACTTATAAATTAGTCCGTACCATGCAAGATGTCCCCAGTCAACGAAAAGTCCTTGTTTATCAAGGACTTTTTTGTTGGCTATGGATGAGCTGGTGAGAAGTATGTTCGGTGAATGTCAACGAACGACGCCGAAGGCGATCCCTTTAGGGAGGATTGGAAAGCCCCGAGTAATCCTGTCACTTAGTAGTTGTTGTTAAAATTTGATTTTTTGTGGGCATCTAAGACAGAATCAGTGCTTTTGTTCTTTAAATCGTTGAATAAGGCACACAATCCCTGAGGCTCAAGCACAGCAAATGTTTTTTTGTTTTTATCGTATGAAAGTCTTACTGTTTCACCAGTATGAGGATCCTGAATCTTTAAAGCAGCATTGTTTGATTTTGCCGTATCCAATATGTCATCTACAAGTACACGCATGCTGCCTGCTTTTCTGGACCATAAATCGAGTGCTTGGGGTGAATCTGATTGACAAAAAGATGTGACAATATCTTGTAATGTTGTATTTTTATCCGTAGAATAAGCTAGAAAAATATGCCTTAAAGTATCCATTTTTTTCATAGATGGGATAGAATCTGCCAAGCAATTACGATAATCAATGGCTATGCGAAAGAAAGTATATCCTTCAATACCCGCGTGTGAGATATCCTTTCCCTCTTGAAACTCGGTCACCAACGCAGAGGCCAGCTCGCCGCAATTGGCAAGTCCTGTTTGTTTAATTGATGCAAAAGTTGGATTATCTTTAATCTTTTCATAATCTTGCCTGTGGTTATCAAAAAACTTTATACCATTTTTAATGGCTATTTTTTCTTCTTCTGACAAATCAGATCCTAAAACATGTAGTTGCTGGAACAACCAAGATCTTGATATATATGAATCTGATGGTAAAATAGAATCTATTTGTTCTAGAAGTCCCATTGTTTCAGGAGGGATGTCTTGTGATAATAACTGAAATTTTCTAGGAGCAAATTTATTTAATGTTGCTAATGTGATTTTTAATTCTTGTTGATATTCAGACGTCATGAGTAATCCTTTCGTATGCCGATACTATCGATAATATATTTGACTGACATGAGTCTGTCAACAAATTTTAGTCCGTGTATTGCAAGATACCCCTGCCAAGTTGTGAAAGTCGCTTAAAATGGCGACTTTTTCTTTTGAAAAAGAAGTTTAAAAGTTTGACAGTTGAGCTATGTTAATTTGTAGAAAAAAGGAGAAAGAAATGATTAGGTACTACTGTAGTGGATTTGATCTAAATAATGCCTTTGTCATGGTTTTGGGAAAATGTTCAAATCAGAGTTAAAAGATACCAAGAGACATTGTCTATGTTCTCGGTGGTGCAGACAAGATTGAAAAAGGTCGTTTTGGATGATAGAACCGCTATGTTGGTTGATATTGTGCGTTGCAGCCCTCGTTCTTAATAATGAAGTTAGTTTTTTGTGGTGCTGGGAGTACTTTGCTGTATCCGATATTGGATGCTTTCTCGGTTGAGGGGGGCAATTTGTTTGAGGGTCGTCATCAAGCTATGAAATCGCTGTGAATCAATCGGGCCGTGAAAATAGGGCGCTTTTTTGCCAGCCATAAAATACAAAACACTGTCGTTTATCATGGTATCTAGTTTGATAGGTGCTGGGAAGTTTTTTGTGTAAGTACGACCGCTAGCAGTAGTTCGAATGCACAAATCTTCTTTATCTTTATCAAAGGATAGAGTTAAAGTTTGTTTTTGTTTGTCTTTTTTGAAAAAACAGGTAAATTTTCTTTCTAGATGATCTTTTTGAAAAGAAGAATTTAAGTTGAGCAAGAAGGGTTTTTCATTTGCCCGTTGAATACGGTATTTAAAACGTCTCTGGATACAGCGTCCTTTGATTTCTGGATCTGGAATATAAATATTTTTTAAGACACTAATGTGTTCAATCGGTCCAAATAAAGGACCGTTAAAGCACAAATCCCATACGTGATATAGTTCTTCGTAAACGCCAATGTCTTTAAAACGTCTGGGATCTTTTGTTTTGTCTTTGCCATAATCCACGTTGCAAGCGGTTAGATGATATCCTCTGGCGCAGAGGTTGGCAAATTCTTTTTGAAAGGTGTGTAAGGCCTGCGATACGCGTAAAATATAGTCAACAACGAAGCGACTATCTGGTGGCAATTTTGGAATAATTCCATCGTATTCTTCTTGAGTCAAACACATTGGTTTTTCACAAAAAACGTTTTTAATGCCTGAATTAAGGACAAAATTTAAGATATCAAAATGTGTTACACTGTTGGTGGCAATAAAGGCTGCATTTATGTGCGCAGAATGGGGGAGGTCTTGGAACTTTTTAAACAGGAGTGGCAAGGGTTCCTCTGGGACACAATTAGGATCTACCATATAAATGTTTCGAACCTTTGGATTTTTTTGCAGGCTGCGATAAATGTTTTGTCCCATTTTGCCAAATCCAAACAAGATAACATCCATTATATTTTTAGCTGTTTTTTTCTTCTTCATACCTATCACGCTATCATATGGAAAAGAAGCTGTCAATTTAAAATTTAGTTGTATTTGGTGTGGTTGTGTGGTATTGTGGCACTAGTTAGGAGGAAATATGACAATATTGGGTGAATTTTTGGGATATTTAGCAGGCGTGTGTGTGGCTGTGGCCTTTTTGCCGCAAACATTAAAAACAATCAAGGACAAGGATGTGAGTGGGTTGTCTTTGGTTAGCTATATTATTTACTGTACGGGGATTATTTCATGGGTTCTGTATGGTTTTTATTTAAAGTCGATTCAAATGGTTGTATTTAACGCTATTTCTTTGATTTTTGCTGGTATTGTTTTATATATGATTATCCGTTATAAGAAGAAAAAATAGTTTAATCACTTTAATGCTTGACTTTTGCAATATCTAAATTTAAAGTTTAACTAGAAAGGTGAAAAGCATGAAATACATTATTGTTCCATCTATATTATTGTCTGTATTGGCAACTGTGGCGCCTGTGCGTGCTGGTAGTTTGGGGGTTCCTGAACTTTTTGTAAAAGGTGTGTATAATCACGCTCGACATGGAACGACTGGATCTAGGTTAGGATTTAAATCGAATACAAAGGGTGTTATGGTTGGTGCAGGGTTGAAATTAAGCAATGCGATGACTGTCGGGATTGGATATGGCTATGCAGATACCTCTGTTGATGAAAAACATGGACAAGATTCGGATATTGACTCTCATCAAGCATTTTTATATGGACGTTATCAGCCAAATGCGTGGTATGCGAATTGGATGGTGCGATATAGCTATGGACATTATGAAAATGAAGGTGATGTTCAGGTAAAATCGAAGTATCATACGAATTCTTATGATTTATCTTTAAAGACGGGGTATCAATTTGATTGTGGTGTGGTTCCAGAAGCTGGTGTACGATATGCTTTTGTTGATCGTCAAGGATATCATATGAATGGGAAAAGGTTCAAGCGGGATAGAAATGATTTGTTGGCTGGTTTGGCTGGACTTCGTTATGAAAAAGAATTTCCTTTTGACAAAGTAAAATGGATTCCGCGTGCGAATGTTGCTGCAACTTATGATTTTGTGAGCGATAAAACAGTTCGTAATATTAACACAGATATTGGATATTATCAACTTCAAGGACGCCGTATGCATCGTTTTGGCGGAGAAGCTGGGGTTGGACTTATAATGAGTGTTGGTCAGTTGGCTTTTTCTGTTGATTATCATGGTGTATATCGAAAAGATTTCAAAAGCCATACAGGAATGTTGAGTGTAAAGTATAATTTCTGATTCGGCAAATTTCAGGCATATAATGAAAAAATTATTTGGACTTCTTTTTTTGTTGTTGACGGCTTGTGCGACCAAAGTAGAAACGCCTTATGGTTTTACGTATCGTGAAATTACTACAAAGCCCTATTTATTGGCTTCGTGGCAAAAAGTAACGGATGTCAATGCGCCTGTTCGTATTTATATTGAGGGAGATGGATATGCTTTTAATCATGCAGGACAGCCAACGTCTAATCCAACGCCTAAAGGGCGATTTATGCGTGATTTGGCGTTTAATGATCCTAATCCGAATGTTGTTTATTTAGCACGCCCCTGTCAGTATGTAGAGGATGAACAATGTTCTTATTCCAGTTTTGCATGGACAACTGGGCGTTTCTCAAAAGCAGTTGTGGATTCAATGAGTGAAGCAGTTGAGCAAATAGCTTCAAATAGGCCTGTTGTTTTGATTGGATATTCTGGCGGCGCTATGATTTCAGGATTGATGATTGGACGAAACACAAATTTAAATGTGCAAAAATGGATCACTATCGCAGGTGTATTGAATCACACTGCATGGACAAATTACCACAAGGTTCGTCCTTTGCTCGATTCGTTAGAGATGCGCTCAATCCCGAATGTAGCTCAAATTCATTTTGCTGGTGAAAAGGATAGGGTGGTGCCAGCAGTATTGATTCAACAATATGCACCTTTAAATACCGCATATATTGTGTCAGGAGCCTCACATAACGCTGGTTTTGAAAGTATTTATCAATATATATATCAATAATCAGCGATCTGTTTTGGGGACCCAAGCCAATCGTACGCGTGCAAATTGTTGATTGGGTTGAGTTTGAGATGAAATTTGGTGGTCTGTAAAACCGGGAGCAATTTGTGTTTCCACCTTTAATCTATCCCCTAATTGGGCTGCTTTTTTATATGCAATTTGAATACGTTTTAAACGTGCTTTCTTTAGAAACAAAGGATCAATTGCTCGTTGAGCATACAAAACATAATTGGTATTGTTGACATGTTGATTAAAATCAATGTGATCATAGGGAATTTCTTGTGTGCGAACAGTATCGACACGCGCTAAGGCCTGTAAAGTTGGCATAATTACGGGACTTTTTAATGAATCTAATGCTGACAGGGGTAGGTGTTCTTGAATTCGTGCGGGCTTCTTTTTGAAAAAATCCATTAATGCAACTTGGCTGGTCCCAGAAAACAATAAGCGTTTATCATGTTTGGCGTATAAATTTTGCCGGAAAAATAAAGAGCACATGGAGGAATCTTGTAAGGACGTTTCCATTTGAACATCATCAGACCAATGAGGTAAATTGTTGATAAGAACATCATACCCACGTAAAATATAAGTTAAACCTTGTTGTTTTAAGTGGTCATAACCAATGTCGTGGGCGCGGCTAAATTTATCCATAGAATCTTGCAACCAATTAAAGATAGTTGAGGTAGACAGAGTGCTGTCTTGATCACATTCATATCCTGCCACATGATAGTCTTTTGTAAACGCTGGCATGTTTTTCCTTTGTTAAAAAGAGTATATAAAAAAATAACAGAAAAGTCAATATTTATTGTACTTTGATGTATAAAAAACGAATCGTATGGAGTGTTTTTATCGTGTTTTTGGGGAAAATCATCAGAATTTTTGTTAAAAAAACAGTAAAATCGGGGTCTTTTTTGGAAAAAAATGCAAAAAAGTGTGATTTTTTAATAAAAAATGCATTTTTTTTATTGACAAGCCTTTTTAATTCTGCATAGAATGGCATTACAGACACAAAAGTGGCTGTTGTTTAACAAGATATAAGGAGAAATAAAATGAATAAAACAGAATTTGTTGAAGCTGTTGCTAAAAAAGCAAAAGTGTCCAAAGCTGCTGCTGCTGCCGTCGTGGCCGCTGCTCAAGCTGTTGTGACAGAACGTGTTAAAAAAGGCGATACAGTGCAATTGACAGGTTTTGTGACATTTGCTGTTGCAAAACGTGCTGCTCGTAATGGCCGTAACCCTGCTACAGGCAAGACAATTAAGATTGCTGCTCGCAAGGTTGTGAAAGTCAAAGCTGGTAAAGCTTTGAAGGACGCTGTGTAATTTAACAGCTAACTTTTGTGTCTCCATTGAAGCTATGGTTTCAGTGGAGATTTTTTTATTGAAAAATATAACACTTTGTGATACTGTCCTCTGTAAGAGGAGAGTTTTGATGGAAAAACCTATGATTGCGGCCATGCTTTCTGTGTCTGGTTTAGAGCTGACAGAAAATGAAAAACGTTTGTTGGAAAAATCAAATCCAATTGGTATTACTTTGTTTAAACGAAATGTTAAAAATAAAAAACAAGTAAAGACTTTGATTCGTTCAATTAAAGAAGTTATTGGACGCAATGATGTGTTGATTGCAGTGGATCAAGAAGGGGGGCGAGTCTGTCGTTTTGCTCCTCCTAAATGGCCACCTTATGTATCACAATATTCTTTGGGCTCTTTAAAGGGCAAAGAAGCTGAGGAAATTACGCGTTTGCATGGCGCCTTGATTGCTGCTGATTTACGAGAATTAGGCGTCAATTGGAATTATGCGCCTGTATTGGATGTGGCTTATCCTGATACGACACCAGCTTTGGCAAGTCGTATTTTTTCATCTGATGAAAAGAAAGTGGCTAAGTATGGTCAGATTTTATTGGATGCTTATCAAGCATATGGCATTTGTCCATGTGTTAAACACTTGCCAGGGCATGGACGTGCAGTGGTGGATCCTCATTTACATTTACCCATTTTACATCAAAGTTTAAAAGAATTAGACAAAGATTTTTATCCATTTCATGCTGTAGGGCAAGATGCTCCAGCAGGGATGACGGCGCATATTGTGATTTCTGAAGTTGATAATAAGCCGGTAACACAATCAAAAAAAGCTATCCAGACAATTATTCGTGATAAAATTGGATTTAAGGGCTTTTTGATTTCTGATGCCATTGATATGAAGGCTTTAGTCGGTAGTTTGACAGAACGTGTGCAAACAAGTTTAGAGGCAGGTTGTGATGCCATTTGTTATTGCTTTGGTATTGAAGATGAATTAAAAGAGGTGATTCGGGCTGCTCGTCCTTTAACTGATCAGGCCATAGAACGATTTGATCGGATTCGTCACATTATTCAGCAAAAACAAGTAAAATTTGATCGCCAAATGGCTTGTGGTCGCTATGAAGAATTGGCGAAAAAAACAAAATCTTTGATGACAGATTACGATGCTGTGGAAATTTTGCATAAAATGAAAAATGGTTGACAATACTGAATCTGTCTGATATATTTTTTCATATTATGAGCCATGAAAGGAAAAAGACTATGAAAATTCAGCAATATAAAGATTTTAAACAATTTTGTGATAGGGATCCCAAACGTCCTATTCAATATTTGGTTGTACACAGTTTTGCTCTTTCTGTTCCCAAAATGATAGAGGTGTGTAACCAAAATGGCGTGGGACCTCATTATATCATTGATGTCAAAGGTAATATTATTCAGTTAGTGTCAGAGGATAAAACGGCATGGCATGCGGGGAAAAGTTATTGGGGTGGTGTTGAAAGTTTAAATGCAGCCTCTATTGGTATTGAATTGCAAAATATGACATTGGGACAAACAAAGTATCCTGAGGCTCAGATAAAGGCTTTTGCTTGGTTGGCAAAAGACATTATGAAACGGCATCATATTTTGCCACAAAATGTGGTAGGGCATAGTGATGTTGCTCCGACAAGAAAGGCAGATCCAGGGATTTGTTTCCCTTGGGCTGAGCTTGCGGAACAGGGAATTGGTTTGTATCCGAAGACAGGGACTAGGGTGGTCTCTCGCGCGAAAGTTTCTACATTATTGAAGCGTATTGGGTATGATGCAACGGATGAAAAATCTGCAGTTTATGCTTTTAAGCGTCGCTTTATGCCGAATTTGGTTGCTGTTGATCACGATATTATGCATATAGAAGAAAATTTACATGATATTGTTGCCAACTCATCAGAGGTTGATGCAACGGTTTACCAATGCATGGCTAATGTTGCTTCTGTCTATGAAAAAAATAAAAAGTTGACCGTATCTATGCCTGTGTTGAAACAAAAAGCGCGTGTTTAATTATTGAACAGTGTCTGATTTATTATGATTCAACAATTTTTAATTTGTGTTGGACTTGTTTTGATGCTATCTGCTTGTGGGAGTGATCACATTATTCGCTTTAATCTTTCTCAACAGCCAGGTGTCAGAGTTTCACCATAGTATGAGGGGAAAAGTCATTTTTTTCCTATGGGGTATGAGGCAAAAAACAGATTATGATTTGGAAAAAGTATGCTATGGTAGAGGTATCAATGCTATTGAAACACATTGGACACTTTATGATTCTTTGATGGGGAGTTTTACCATGGGCATTTATGCGCCCGAAAGCTTTTCTATTTATTGCAATTGATTTTTAATGTGTACTCATTCATCGTTGTTTTCGCCCATAAAAAATCCCTGATAAAAGGGATTTTTTAACTGCTCAAAATGAATGCGCAATTTACGAGCTCATTGAATAAATTATAGTCAGGGTTAGCACACTGACTATAAATAAAATAATCCATATTATAAAGCCAGTTTTAGGAGACCCACTATTCAAAGAATTTTTTGAACAACGGATAAATATGATTGATTTGTATTTCTCGATTTCTTCGATAAAGGCATTTTTTTCATCTTCGGTAAAAACACCCCAGTCAAACTGTAATTCGGAAGTTTTGCATTTTATAATAAGCTTAGTATTAAATTTTAAAGAAATTGGAGCTTGAATAGTAATTGTTCGGATTTCTTTCCAAGGAATTGTTTTATTGGAAACTTTTAAAAATTCGGGGGTAATCACGGCATAAGGTTTAGTAGAATTTAGAATTTTCCTAGCGGCAAGAACTTGAGATACAAAGAACACAGTACAAATCCAAACTTTAAAATCAAGAGGATGAAAATATAAATAAAAAATACATCCAATTAAAATAACAATAAATGTTCTATACATCCATGTTATTTTTGTTTTGTTTTCATAAAACTCTTTCATTGATTTCCTTTTAAGATTATTTTACAACTCTTATTGAAGCATAATTTTTTTTTAAAATCAAGCCATATTTTCTGGGATACATGTTTTAGACTCCCAGAGGATAGGTATTGAAAACAAAGGATTTTTGGCTTCAAGAGTTCGTAAATTTGCAAAAATGGCTGTTTTTTGCCTTTCAAGATTGTAAATTGGCTAACGCACAATTTATCCCTCACTTTGTTCGGGATCGCCTCCGGCGTCCTGTCTGCGGGGCATAATACGCCCCTTGCCACCGAACTCTTATAAGTGCTTGTAAATAAAAGAAAAAGTCGCCTTTTCAGACGACTTGTTCAAAATGGTGAGCGTGCTGGGATTCGAACCCAGGGCCACCTGATTAAAAGTCAGGTGC
>DFKH01000019.1 GCA_002373815.1 Alphaproteobacteria bacterium UBA3650 | reverse complement strand
CTGTGTTTGTGGCGTATGAATAAACAACCTTGCAGTACTGACCGGAAAGAATTGCGTAAATTTCGATGCAGTCTTCGTACTGTTTGGACTGTTCTGCCTTGACTATGGGGATTTCTATAATATATGATATTATCTTGATAATGTCAAGATTTCTTTTGAAAGGAATGCTTTTTTTCTCTGCCTAAATTCGCGCTAAGTACAAATGAGCCTCTTGTGAACCCTGTCAAGAACCGTATTGTGTCGGAAATCCCCCGTTTCCCCGCCATATATCATGTCAGCCCCTTGTAGCATTTGCATAATTTTCTAACTTTTTTACGAATAACTTACAACAGGTTGTTGCAAGCGCCGCATTTCGTTGTCTTCTATAGGTTCGGGCCCCCTCGCGATGATGCAGAACAGTGATATTTTGTTGAATGGACCGCAGGCCGCAGTTCCCCGTGGACTGGGGTGAAACAACGCTTTCTTTATCGCCTCCACAGAAATAGGCTCAAAAATCGACAAGATTCGGTTTTGTTTTTTCCCGGTTAGGGATATCTTTTTGTTGTTGGCGTTATAACGGGCGTCTTGGCTAGCATCATTGTAAACTTCACGATTTAGGCTTTTGGTGTAAGCAGATATTGATTTGTGCGGCATGTTGCGCACTTTGAATTGTTCGAAGAAAAACGAATAGTTAGCTAAATTTGCATAATTTCGATAAAATCTGAAATTCCTAAACGGCTTCAGAAAATCATTGTTAAGACGAAATAGGGTAGATTCATTAAGGTAGAGGTGCTTAATAAAGTTTTGATGCTTGTTTTGCTATGTCGTGAAATAAAAAAGAGGCTTGAACTTTGAAAATAGGGTATATTTTTTTATGTGGGTCCAATTAGGCATGAAACAAACTCTATAGTAACAGGTGTGTAATATGTATTTGTCGTCATTAACCATAGAACATTTTCGCGGTTTTGAACATGCGGCCACTTTTAAGTTTAATAAAGGATTGAATGTCCTAATAGGTGAAAATGATTGTGGGAAAACTTCTGTTCTTGATGCTATTCGTTATGCGTTAGGAACAACTGATCAAGGCTGGATAAAAATAGAAGAGTCTGATTTCTTTAATGAAGATACCTCAAAAGAGATTTCTATTAAGTTAAAATTCGAGGACCTTACAAATGATGAACAGGCTTGTTTTTTAGAGTGCTTATCTTACGATGACGACAAGAAACCAGTTCTTTTTATCAATTATTGTGGAAAAAAGAATCAATTTTCAAAAAAGACTCGCTTAATATCGTCCATATCATGTGGTAGAAATGCGGATATTCTGCAACCATCTGCAGAGGCAAAAGAACGTCTGGAGGTAACCTATCTTCGCGCGTTACGAGATGCGCATACGCAAATGAAATCTGGACGAAACTCTAGACTTTCACAAATACTCAATAACATAGAGAATGTTAATGCAGGAGATGATTTTGATAAAGATAATATTGAACAGAAAATAACGGAATTGTCGCTTTCTGGAATTGTTGATTTGTCAAATTATCTTGTCGAACAAAAACAATCCATAACAAACGCAAATGACGAAATAGGAAACCTTCTAAAAGATAAATTATTGCTTAATCAAGAAAATTTGAGAACACGTATTACAGTATCTGATAATTCGTCAAATTCCTCGTTGAAGGTCAAGCGGCTTTTGGAAAAATTAGATTTAAAAGCGGACTTGCAAGAATCATTGTCTAATGTATCAGTTGGGCTTGGCACAAGTAATCTTATGTATATGGCTTGTGAAATGCTTTTGAATAAAGCCGATGATGGATTTAGTTCTTTTCTTTTAATTGAAGAACCTGAAGCTCATCTGCATGCGCAACGACAATTAAAATTGATACAGTCAATTCAAAATATGACTCCAAATCAACAAATATTTATAACAACGCATTCCCCTTTATTGACATCTGTTGTTGATTTGAAAAATTTGATTCTAATTCAAGATAAAAAAGCTTATCCTATGAGTAAAGGGTATACGAATTTAGATGATGATGATTATGAGTATTTGCAAAGATATCTTGATGCGACAAAGGCGAATCTTTTCTTTGCAAAAGGGGTTATAATAGTTGAGGGCCCTGGAGAAGAACTCTTATTGCCTTCTATTGCCAAAATTATTGGAAAAAATTTAACTGATTATGGCATTTCTATTGTTAATGTGAGAAGTACGGGGCTCCGACGATATGCCAGAATTTTCCAACGAAAAGAAGGCGATGTGGTACGAATTCCTGTTGCTTGTATTACAGATAGGGATGTAATGCCGGATTGTGCACTTGGCGTTTGTACTGATCCAAAATATACATTGGAAAATATGGCATCATGGCCGACAAATAGAAAATGGAAAATTGAAAGTGAAATTTCGGATAAGGCGGCATTTCTAGAAAGAATAAAAGAGCGTGCTGATGGTCAAAATGTCCAAACATTCGTTGGGTCTCAATGGACATTAGAATATGAATTAGCGGCATCTGGTTTGGGTGAATATATGCTGGATGTAATAGCTTTGCTTATGTATGATGATGAAAAATCTTGTAAAGAGAAAAGCCGTGAATTTAAAACGAAATACGAGTCTTTCAAGACTATAGAGGAAAAGGCTACATATGTTTATTCTTTTTTCTACCATAAAGAGATTTCTAAAGCTGAATTTGCGCAATATTTTGCAGTAGAATTGGAGAAAAAAGATAAAGGCTTAATTATTCCGTTGATTCCCCAATATCTTAAGGGTGCGATTGAATATGCTGCGTCAAATATTTAAGGTAATATAGTGAGTTTGTGTTGGCCAATAGAAATAACTGATGCTGATATTAACGAAGTTGAGTCGCTAATGTCATTAGAATTTGATGAACCGAGAAGAAATATCATTAAAAACATGACGTCTATTGAAGTCAATGCCTGCCCGGGAAGTGGTAAAACGACATTGTTAGTTGCTAAACTCGCTATATTGGCTAGGAAATGGCCTTTCGCCCATCGCGGCATATGTGTTGTATCTCATACAAATGTTGCAAGAAATGAAATTGAATATAAATTGGGCAATACGGATATTGGCAAAGCGTTATTGCAGTATCCACATTTTATAGGAACAATACAATCTTTCATTGATACCAATATCAGTATTCCATATATAAAAAATAGTGGAGGAAAAATTCGTTTAATAGATGATGATATCGTGTGCGAACGTAGATGGAATATGATTCCGTCTAGATTAAAGTATTTTTTGTCTGATATAAAGGGGAAAGACAAGAGAATATGTAATCCTTTAAAATATCCTAATATTTATAATATTAAGGTAAAAGAGACTTCTGATACATATAAAGCTTTGATTAAAATAGGAAATGACTCAAGAGGAAAAGGGGACTACACTTTTTCTGAAATGGAACAAATCGCAGTTCAAACTATTGATGATAATCCAGATATTGCACGAATTATTCGGTATAGATTTCCTTTTGTTGCTGTAGATGAAACTCAAGATACGAAAAGCAATCAATGGAATGTTTTTGATAAACTTTTTCCGTTTGATAGTACAATCATTCAATCGTTTGGCGATGCGAATCAGGCTATTTATGATTTTGACAATGATTGCAACGAAGAAAAGCAATTCCCATTTCGAGAATTGCCAATTCAATTAAATAATAGTCTTCGTTTTGTGCCTGAAATCGCTAATTTGGCAAATCCAGTTGCTGTTTTGAAAAATAAAATTGAAGGCAGCCGCAATCCATTTTCGGGAAATCCCTTAAATACAATTTTTCTATTTGATGAAAGGACTATCGGTTCTGTTGTGGAAACGTATGCAGAAATGGTTTTAGATTCTTTTTCTGCCGAAGAATTATTAAAATTTGAAAAAATGGGTGTTTGGGTTGTTGGACAGATTCATCATGGTGATGGTGTTTTTGCACGTGATGTGTCAAGTTATTTTAAAGAGTATAAGCCAGAATGTACGGGCCTTCAATTGAAATTGTCGCATTTGATCGATTATTTTTATTTAGGAATGAGGAAATGTAAGGAATCATTGAATTGTATAGATGTATTAGATATGTTTGCCAAGGGGATTTTTTCCTTGTTTGGTCGTTATCCTAAAGACGGTTTCTCCTTTCATAATATTTCAAAATCCTTTAGTGGTTTGCTAAATTATTGTGATGATGCAACAAAAGAAGTAGAGCTCCGTACTTTATTTTTGAATCAAATAAAATTAAGCTCTATAACAAAGTGGCAATGGGATGCTTTTCTAGAACAGATTTTTAGAATTTTCTCAAATATAATTGATGCAGATATGGCGAGAAGAGACTTTTCCTACACCCAATGGTGCCAGGAGGGTGACCTGGCTTTAGGTGGCGAAAAGGTTAATACATTGTGTTTTTATAAAGATGGTTTGCCAGTAGAGGTGCATTTTGGGAGCATTCATTCGGTGAAGGGGATGACGCATTTAGCAACGCTTGTTGTTGAAACGTTTAGAAGAACCTATAACATAAAAAACATTTTGCCGTGGTTGTCTGAGACTACCAAGAAGAGTCCAACCCCAAATGAATTGTCTCGAATGAAATGCTTGTATGTTGCAATGACTCGGCCTATGGGGCTTGTTTGTCTGGCGATGCCTAAGGCTTCCTTAAAATCAATAGATTTACAATACTTACAAAAATTGGGTTGGAATATAAACGATTTGACATGTTTGGAAGCAACCGATACCTAAGCCGTTATCGTAAATTGTTCTGGCTTGTGCTCCCATTCGTACTCAAATTCCGCCAATGACATGCATTTATATTCGCTCATAAAAAAGCGGCTAATGTTTGGGGCATAGGTCAATATTCCAACAATTAATTGACTGTCGGATAAGTCGATAGAACCATGTTGCCTATAATAATCTACGAGCGATTTTATGTTTGCTCGGATGAATTCGACTTTTTTCTTGAATTTGTTGAGATACGAGTCCTTCTTAAAAATGTACTTATCGAGTTCATCTCGATACTCCAATGGGTCTGTGGAGTAGAATGTGTTTTTGAATTCAAAACAGGCGATTCTTTTGTAATCTAGGGAATAGCCTAGAAAGTCAATTTCACCAACAACATTTGGAATAAGGATGTTTGATGGAATTCTCCTTTTACAATTTTTTCCATAAAAGCCTTTTGTTGTCAGAAACTTATTTGCGTATTGCTCGAATTTCTTTCCGTATGACCATGAAATCTTTGCGCATTCTTTCTTTAATTTTTCGGATTGTAACTCAATGGGAGGATCATTGTAGCATAAGGACTTTTGAAATAATATATAACCTTCGCGTCGCATTTCCTCTGTGTAGAACAAGTATTGTGTTTCGCTTTCTTCGATTTCTACCATGAAGCGGATTTTTAATCGATACGACTGCTTTGTTGCATAAATTTTTCGGGGTTGTTTTCTTAAGCCATCCTTATTTATTGAAAAAGTATCGAAAAACAAATCAACACAGTCGGCAGGGATGTTGTTCTTGATAATCTGAATTTTCAGGGTGTTTTTGGGAATATAAACGTAATTGCTTTGGGTGCCTATCTTTCTTAGAATGTCAAAAATTTTTATAAAATAGTTGAAATAGGCGCAATTTTTATCATCGATTATTTTGGCGGTTGAACTTTCGTAATCTGCAATGATATTGTCATATAGAGGACGGTTGTTTTCAATGAAATTTCTATATAAATAATGTGCTTTTTCGAATATTTCGTAATTGAAACCGGTTATGTGAAAATCGTAATAATGATTAAAAGGCGTTGGCTGGGGTTCGTACAGTTCAAAGCATGCGTTTCCCCGGCCTATGCCATGAATTGAGGCGCTTTGTATTGAAAAATCAAATGCTATTTCTGTGAGCTCAATCATTAATTCTATTTCAATTGCGAAATTTGAACTGCGGACGATCCTTGAATCGTCGAAATATTCCAGCATTTTTTCGGCAAGATATTTTACGGAACGTCGGAATGTGTTGCGTTCTTTCCATCGATCTGATTCTTTTGTAGAGTTGTCTTGTGCGAATATTTCCTGGATTGAAGAAGATTTTGAATATTCGCAAAGTAAAATGAAAATAAGTTCCTTGCTGGATAATCTCTGTGTTAAAACGTTGATTTGCTCGTCTAGGAATGAAAAGACGTCCTTGATTAAGGAATTTATGGTTTCAGGATTGTCGTATTGTTTAGGGGGATTTTTTGACCGAATATAGGTTTCGGTCATGTTCCTAACTTGGAACGATATTGATGCCCTGGGTGTTATGATGGGAATTCCGTAGTAGGAGTCAAAATTCAATTCGTTTTGCGGGCATCCGTCATTAATTTTGATGTTGTCGTACATTCTTCTCTGTTTTGGAAGAAAAATAAAGTGCCCGCTTAATGAGGACTGCTTGGAGCGGGGCATATCCATAAATAGTCGGGGAATTCAAAACGTTCTTTTTTTCCGTTAGAATCTGCCTCGATGATAAAAGTAAGTTTTCCTTCTCTTAAAAAGGAGAATAGGTTGAATGTGAAGGGCAATAAGAAGGAGCTGCGTTCTCCGTTGCCAGAACACTCAAATGACGACAGATTTTTTTCGGGCTCCTGGTCGCGCTTGACAAGCAGTGAGCCTTTTATGGAGGACTCGCCTTCCGTTTGTATCCTGGCGACGATGCAGAATCGAGGGAACAATATTGGCCAAGTGGCATTTGGAGCGACATAGATTTTTTGCTGGTAAACTCCGCATAAAGTTAACTTGTTGCCGAGTTCGTTTCTGACATCGTCGCAAAAAAATAAATCAGTGACTTTCATTTCTTTACCGTTCTTTAAAGTGATTCTACGAGATTGTTTTTTATAGAGTAGAATGTTTCTTCGTTTTGGCAGGAATCGGGTGGGTAGCCCATTATGTCGCAATCAATTCTTTCGTTCTCTTTCATTTTGACATCTATCTTGCACGATACGCGATTCGTGTCGCAAGAAAAGAATTTGTCGATTGTTTTTCCGGATGCTTCAATTTTTTGAAAAAGATATTGCACTTCATTTTTCAGGGCGATGTGGTGGCTTTTTTCGTTATCGTAGTTTTTTTCGGCAACGTTCAGCATCCACGGAAACAGTCGTACGATTCTCAAAAAACTCATGGCTGCCGCTGATGGCAGGTTTCTGTCATTGCGCCATTTGGAAAGGGTCCTTGCCGGAATGTCGAACGTCCGTTCTATATGGCTTTGTGAAATATCCATTTTTTGAAGATCGGATAACATGTTATCTATGGATTTTCTTAAGGCCGCTGTGTAGTTTGGGTTCTCGACGCTTAAGAAGGAATCAACGGATTGGTTTTCTTCGAATTCAACATCCTCGTTGCATTCGTTACAATGAATGACAGAATTTTTGTATTCGAGAACATCACTAAAGGGGATAGGGAAAAATCGGCTAGACGTTCTTACTTCCGTATTGTCGGAGCCGCAGCATTCACAGATATGTTTTTCTTGCATCGTTAATTTCCTTTGTTTCCGATTCTTTTCAGGCTTTCAATCTGATTAGGGGTCAAACAGTCTCCTAGCAGGGTGACTGCATCTTTTTGCTGTTCATGGAATGATTTAAGGCGCCATTTGTTGGGCGGAATGGGAATGATGTGGAAGGCGAGATATCCATCGTCACCTGTATAGCAAAAGTAGTAGGCGTCGACAAGAACGGGGATGACGTTGCCGGATTTGTCCTTGAAGTTGTTTTTCTCGAGTTCTTTACAATTGACGAAATCTGTGATATGCACGTCCTTTGTGTGGATGGCGTCGAGCAGTTGCTTTTTAGAACGGAGGTTGAAAAGCTTCTGGGCATCGTTTAATACACTGACGGGAACGACCACGTTGCGTTCGTCTGAGCAGGCGTTAATGAATTCAGTTAGGTCGTATTTGGGCGAATTCGACATGGTTTTTATGCAAAAAGTATAAAATGTTTAGATTTTTGTCCAATATTTTTCACAATTGTTTATTAAATTTTACAATTCTACCGACAATCGGAAGGTTGAAAATTCATCTTCGTCCTTTAAAGATAGCTTGCTTTGCTGTCATAAAGTGTCAATTTGCATTTTTTTTGAAAAAAGTGCGCATCCGAGCCTAAACCACAGTTGTGGGTCAGTGGTCGGCTCTCGTTGCAGAGCCACATTTCGTTGCCATATAATATGTCCGCCGCTTGTAACAATTCCGTAATTTTCTAATTTTTTACTAATAACTTACAACAAGTTGTTGCGAGTAACACGTTTTGTTGTTTTCTATAAATTCGAGCCCTTCGCGATGATGTTGAAATGCGACTATTTGTTAATTGAACCGCGCCCCGCAGTTTGCGTGAAATTTGGGTCGGGCTGCCTTGTCGCCGCAATGAACGGCGGCAGCTCAATCGGTTAGAGCAGCGGACTCACAACCCACTGGAAACCGGAATTTATGGCAGACGTTCAGCATATTTTCATAGTAGGCAGCAAGGGTATCCCCGGGGCGTACGGCGGATACGAGACTTTCGTCGATAAGTTGACCGAATATCACCAGGACGACACCCGCTTCAAGTACCATGTGGCGTGCAAGG
>DFKH01000131.1 GCA_002373815.1 Alphaproteobacteria bacterium UBA3650 | reverse complement strand
AATGTGTTGGGTAGTGGTGATTTTGAATCTATTGAACAATTTTTGGAATATGCCAGTTTACTGACTGAAAATGATGAAGCGCCGATGGGCGATCAGTTGGTTGTGATGACTTTGCATGCCAGTAAAGGCTTGGAATTTGATACGGTATTTTTAACAGGGTGGGAAGAGGGGCTTTTCCCCCATCAAAAGGCAATGGATGAATCTGGCGAAGCAGGTTTGGAGGAAGAAAGGCGTTTGGCTTATGTGGGCATCACACGGGCGAGGAAGTTGGCATTTATTTCGTATGTTAGTAATCGACGTGTGTATGGTCAATGGCAAAATTCTTTGCCTAGTCGATTCATTGATGAATTGCCCGAAGAACATATTGATAAGCGTGGTAATAATCGGATGGGGTATGGAGCCAGTTTTTCAGATGTGCGTATGCCTTGGGCGCATGAAAAAGTGCAGGCAAACACAAGTGTTTATTCCTCTAAGTGGAAAGGACGTCAGGTCATGCATGAAACCTTTGGCAAGGGCGTTGTGTTGTGTGAAAATGGCGATCAAGTTGAAGTCGCCTTTGAACGAGGGGGTATTAAAAAGATATTAGCCAGGTTTTTGGAATTGATTTAAGATTCCCAATAAAAGGTTCTATTTCCAATTATATCTCTTTTTCGGTTCCAAACCAATATTTTCTTTGTTGCTTTAAATTTGAAATCTGATTTTTGAAATATTTTTTACGTGCTGTTTCCATTGCAATTGCTCCACCTCCAATGACTAAGGCTGATGTGGTTGCAATTGGACGCACGGATGAAGAAGCTGGACTAGCCATTGCAACACCGAGACATGCAAGCGCATAAAGAGAAGAAAATGTTTCAATCTTTTTAGCAATTTTCATTTTCCAATTCAGGTCTTCGTGGCGTATTCTTTCATAACGTTCCCATTTTTGACGTAGTTCATCATCTATTTTGACCCTAGTGTTTTGAGGTGTATTATTCATAAGGACTCCTTTTTATCGTATCTTTTTTAGCATGACATGTTGATAGTTCTGATAGGATTTTTTTAATCCCAAAATAGAGGTTGCAAGACCTGAGGTTGCAATTCCTGCTGCTAAATGGGGTTTTTCTACAACAAAAAATAAACCGGCAGATGTGATGGCGCCTAGTGTATACAATGCCACTAAAATGGAAAATCGGCGGTGAATGTCAGATTTTTTTAAATTTTTCTTTTTTGTTGTGCGACTCATTTTATTCCTTTATTGATTTGCAGAAACTTCAATAGTATACTATAAAATATATGGATTTGTCAAGTTTTATTTTTTTTGAACCTGAGCTTTTCGTAGGGTAAGATATTTAGATAATGCTTTGGTATGTTGTTCTGTGGCTCCCCGTACGCAAGCGAGACATATTAAAAACATAAAAGGATTGTTTTTATTTACAGAATAACAACCAAGTGCCGTCCAACTAACGGCCAATAAACCTTGAAAAATGGCTTGATTTCTGGTATGAGTTTTTGTTTTTCGTTGATTTTGTATGAACTGTCGTTTTTTCTTTAATTGTATATACGAATCTAATGGCAATGTTTCATTGTTTTGATGGTTTATATTCATCGTGACTCCAAATTTCGGTTGGAAAATTTAGAAACTGTTTTGTCAGAAATGGAGGTTTTTTTTGAAGCCAACAAAGCAAGGTAGGCTAATGGATTTAAAATGCGTTTTATCGCTTTTAGGCGTCCCTGCCTATGTTGTTGTTTTATTTGTTGCTCTTTTTTGTCTGCTAATTTAAGACATTCTTTCATAATGTTTTGTCCAACATGAATATGTGGCACCAGAGCATTAATTTCTTCTGCTGTTAAATCGCCAATAGTGGCATAAACTCGATCATAGGATTTTTTCGTTCTTTGGTATTCAGCAAACTCTATTTCCAGCAAGTCAGCGTTATCAAAATGAAAAGAGTCACATAATTTATGAAGAGTTTGTTGTTGTGTGTGTAATATGACATCTGAAATGCTGAGACGTTGGCGTTCGATTTGAATTTTTTGCTCTGGACTAAGATTATTCATAGATGATCCTTTTTAATGTGTCAAATCTGGTTTTTTAGGAAAAGGTGGCAACATGTTGTTTTGTTCTTTGTTATGCGCCAAGAGGGCCAAAGAGGCTATTGCTCCTGTAAGTGGGATCTTTGTGCTGTGTTTTGAATTTGCAGCAAATAACGCAGATCCAACAGACAATACAGCTGTGAGAATTAAAATTGGTTGTAATTTGTTTCTTAGGCGTTGCTTTTTCTGAGACAACAAGCCTAAATCCTTCAAAGCATGAATAGCTTGGTTATAATCTTTTGAATCAGCTTTGTTTTCACTTTGTTTTCGGAATTTTCTTGGTAATGGTAAATTGTGTACGATATAATAGTGTGCCTCAGGGTTCTTTACCAACTGTTCAATTTTGTTGTCAGAGAGTATTTCAAGTCCAAATAGTGCATTTCTGAGATCTGAAATAACGGTCGCTTGTTCATTTTGAGAAACGTTGTTGAATTGTTGTTTATAATGTTTCATCACTTCTTTTTTTAAAAAGTAGTATGCAAAAAAGGCCATGTTTATATCTTCCTTTGTCAATTCCTTTGTTTTTTATGGAGGCAATATTATAACTGAAATTTTTGATTTTGTCAAGAAAAGTATGTTTTTGTCTTGTATTTGTCAAAAAAATAGAGTAGCATATCCTTATGTTTAATAAAACAGAACGGATGTTGGCTTTTCGGTATTTGCGTTCGCGCAAGCGGACGGGGTTTGTGTCTGTGATTGCTGGCTTTTCTTTTTTGGGGATTATGTTGGGTGTTGCAACCTTGATCATTGTCATGAGTGTAATGAATGGTTTTAAGGCCGAGCTGATGGGGCGCATTTTGGGTTTAAATGGTCATTTGGGTGTTTATCCCGTTTATGGACCCAGTTTAGAAAATTATGATGAAATCAAAGACAAAGTGAAGGTGTTGCCTTCTGTTGCTATGGTCATTCCCGTCGTGGATGGACAGGCGATGCTTTCAACTGAGCAAGGTCAAGCTGGTGTTATGGTGCGTGGTATGCGTCAAGAAGATTTTTCGGAACACACTGTTTTGCGGGAAAAATATAATGGCGAAAATCTGGTCAATTTTGACAAGGGGACTGTTATTGTTGGGTGGCGTTTAGCTGCTCGTTTGGGGGTACGTCAAGGGGATAAAATTACCTTTATTTCCCCAAAGGCGAATTTGACGGCATTTGGCTCCATGCCAAAAATGAAAAGTTATACTGTGATAGGGACTTTTGATTCTGGGATGAGTGAATATGATGGCAACTATGTGTTTATGCCTTTAAACGAAGCCCAAAAATTCTTTGCCATGAAAGATTCTGTGTCTCATTTGGAAGTTTTTGCGAAAGATTTATCGTTGGCGGAATCTGCTTTGGAAGAAACTTTTGATGTGGTGGGAGATAAGGGACAGGTTTATGATTGGCGCTACACGAATCAAGCGTTCTTCAATGCTGTGGAAGTGGAACGTAATGTGATGTTTTTGATTTTAACGCTGATTATCATTGTGGCGGCGTTTAATATGATTTCGGGGCTTATTATGTTGGTACAGGATAAAGGCAAAGATATTGCTGTTTTGCGCACAATGGGGATGAGTCGTGGGGCTGTTCAGCGTGTGTTTTTGTTGGCTGGGCTGGCTGTTGGAACTGTTGGGACTTTGGCTGGTGTTGTGTTGGGATTGTTATTCAGCTATAACATAGATACGATTAAAACTTGGTTGGAAGGCTTATCTGGAAAAGAACTTTTCTCGGCGGAAATATATTTCTTGTCCCATTTGCCTGCTAAAGTGGAATTATCGGAGGTTGCTTGGGTAGCTGGTATGAGTTTGGCGTTGGCTTTTTTAGCCACTTTGTACCCCAGTTGGAAAGCGTCTAAAACCGATCCTGTGGAGGCGTTAAGATATGAGTAACGTATTAAAGTTATCACATATTGTGCGCTCGTTTGGTAAAGGGGATACTAAGTTGGAAATCCTAAAAGATATCAATTTAGAAATAGGAATGGGTGAGATTGTCGCACTTGTCGGGCCTAGTGGTTCTGGAAAATCGACCTTATTGCATATAGCAGGTTTATTGGACACACCTACTTCTGGAGCAATTGAGATTGTGGGTGAAAATGCAACTAAAATGTCGGATTTAGGGCGTACTAAGTTGCGTCAAAAAACAGTTGGGTTTGTTTATCAGTCTCATTTATTACTGCCTGATTTTAATGCTTTGGAAAATGTGATGATGCCTATGTTGATTGCTGGAGTACAAGAAAAAGAAGCAGAAAATCGTGCTAAGGAATTATTAAAAACGGTAGGCCTTTCGCATCGTTTAACACATCGGGCAGGGCAACTTTCTGGGGGAGAACAACAACGTGTGGCAATTGCTCGTGCATTGGCAAATAGCCCAGCGTTATTGTTAGCAGATGAACCAACGGGTAACCTTGATCCCAAAACCGCGGATGAAGTGTTTGATACATTCTTAAAGATTGTACGCGAAACAGGACTGTCTGCTTTGCTGGCGACACACAACCCAGAATTGGCAGCCAAAATGGATCGTCGTATTTCCGTTGTAGATGGCAAAATTCAAGAGATGAAATAGGCTCATTTCAGTAAATGCTTTTCCATTTGTTCAAAAAACTGATGTGGCTTGATTTTTAAAGTAAGTAAGATTTCAAAAGTTTCAATAACGTCCAAGCGCCGTTCACTATTTTCGTATTTTGAAACATAAGATTGTGGCTTGTTTAGTAATTTTGCTAATTGTACTTGAGTGATATTTGCATCTTTGCGTGTTTGAATCAGCAACTGTAGAAAAAGTTGATATTCCTCTGTAAAAACGGATTTTGTCATTGTCAAAATTTCCCTAAAATTTTTTTATTGACAATAGTAAATATCCTGTAATAGAATATCCCAAAATAGGATATTTTTTTTAGATAGGAGTTGTCATGCAAAAATTGATGGTATTTATATTGGTGGTTTTTGTTGGGATGCAAGCCCATGCCTTCGGGGGCGGCGGTGGCCGTATGTTTGATAAAGAATGGATGCGTGGCGTTGATGCCTTTGCACTTCATTTTAACGGCAAAGGACAAGCTGATATTAAATTTGGAGAATGCCAAAATGGCACTATGAATACCTATGGTGTCTGTGTGTCATGTAATGCTGGGTATAAATTAGAAAATGGCAAGTGTGTTAAAGATGCCTGTGCGAATTTTAGCGTCACAGAATGTATCAAAACCTGTACTTCCAGTAATGGTGTAGCCACCTATACCTATGGGACGACTTGTGCTAATGGTGGTTCATGTCAAGGTGGAACATGTGTGACAAATTGTAACTTGGGTAACAGTTTGAGCGCCACACAAGATTGGGTGGATCATGATAAATGTGAATGCAAAAAAGGATCTCATGAATATGCTGCTGGGACTTATGGCACGTGGTGTGTGGAAGATTGTAATGCAGAGTTTTTAGATCAATGCCCGCTACATGGTGTGTGTCCACTTACTTGTGGTGATGCATTTGGAACGCATTATATGTTCTCTGATTGTGAGGATGGTTGGAAAAAGAATGCTGCTGGTACCGCATGCGAAGATGCAACCACAGAATGCTCAAAAAATCATCTGATAAATTGTGATGAATCTCAGTGTGAAGCAATGGGGGGATATTGGATGACTCATTATACCGATTGCACCATAACAGCTAGTGGAGATATGAATTGCCCAACAGATCACAATTATTGTGTTGCACAAAGCAATACCTGTAAAGACAGTTCTTATATATACAACGCACAATATCAAATGTGTTATACACAGCCGCAATGTCCGACAGGCTCTGTATGTGAGAAAAGAACTTATCGACAATCAAATCAGACAACTTATGTGCGGCGTTTATACTGTTCTCAGGATTGTTCGGCCTGTGACACAGGTTTTACTTGGGACAACTCAATAAAAGCATGTAAGATTGTTTTATCCGATAACGATTATGAATTGATGCGTTCGTGCATTCAACAATCATATAAAACTTGGGATAACGGCGATTGTGTTTGTGTTTCTGGTTATACGCTGAATTCAAATAATGAATGTGAACCAACGACAGAAACGAATCTGTGTGCCAATGTGACCTGTGATCCATGCAACAGTTGTGATGCCACAGATGGCAAATGTAAGCCAGATAACACTCAGACGTGTGCTAGTGGAACATGTCAAAATGGAGCGTGTGTGCCAAGTGTACCCCCGATTACAACTCGGACATGTACTACGAACGCAGATTGTGGGACAGGAGAATTCTGTAATCATCCTGGACCGCAAGCATGTTTTTCAGAAGAAATCTTGTCATTTGCGCAGCGTTTTACCAATGATTTCTCCGGACGCTGTCAGACAATTGGTAGTCCCATTACTTTTGGTAAATATAGCACTATTAATCGGGGAATGAGCTATCAGGCGGCGCAAAATTGGTGCCAAGCACAAAGCAAGAATTTGCTTGTCAGTCCAATTACAGACGGATATATACTGAATGGTTATAATGGTGGTTATTTCACCCCCTGTGGGACAGCCAGTACAATGAAAACAACAGATTATTTGTCATCAAGATGGCAAGAAGAAGCTGGTGATCAGAATTTCACATGGAACACGCTGTCTTATGAAAAAGTTAAGGCATGGGAACAGTTTATGAACAGTGCCGCCTGTCATGATTCTAATCCTCCAACACCGTTTTTCTATCCATCCAGTCAATGCCATACGTTATTTAATCTGATTCCTTCTGATCTTCATTATGACGATGATTTACCCGATATGAGAGGAGTGTTCTGGGCTAATTATGATTCATACTTAAAAAACATGTGTAACAAAACAAATATAACACTTGGATACTGGGATGACACTCAATATGAAGCATGTGGGATTGGCGTGAACATGAACTATGATGCAAATATTCCTGTCAGTTTGTATGATAATCAAGAGGCATGGAATGCCTATGAACAAGAATTTGGACACGATGACGATGATGATGACGATGACGATGATGACAACAACAATCGTCTGGTTCCAACTTCGCTTAATGAGCTTGTTACACATTTTGCTCCTTGGCCTCTATGTGAATAGTCAGCAGTAGTGATTTTCCCCTTGATTTTTGGAAGAAAATCTGGTATGCTTTTGGGGAGTTAGAGGATACCCATGTTAGAGCCCAAATTCATACATTTGCATGTGCATACAGCCTACTCTTTGTTAGAGGGGGCGATCAAAATGCCAAAACTCGCTAAATGGGCGGCAGAACACAAAATGCCAGCCATTGCGGCAACGGATACGGGTAATATCTGTGGGGCGATGGCAATGATGCATGAAATGCCCCCTTTGGGTGTGCAACCAATTTTGGGAACGCAGTTATTGGTGAAATCTCCCCGAAAGAACAAAAATCAATTTTCGGATGAGGCAGATACCTTTGATAAGGTTGTGTTTTTGGTGCAAAATGAGGTTGGCTATCATAATCTTTTGAAATACTTTTCCAAATATTATATGGATTCCGCGAAACAAGGAACGCCTCATTTGACCTTTGATGAAATTTTGGAACACACAGAGGGATTATTGTTGCTGACCGCTGGTGTGGAAGGTTTGTTGGGGCGCCCTTTGTTAAATGGACAAAAAGAGTGGGCTGAGCAGATTACTGAACAGTTGCAAAAGGCTTATCCGAATCGCTTGTATATTGAATTACAACGCCATGGCACGGACCAAGAGCAAGAAACCGAGCAAGGTTTTATTGGTTTAGCGTATAAGTACAACATTCCGCTTGTGGCAACAAATGATGCGTACTTTTTAACGCCCGATATGTATGAAGCGCATGATGCGTTGCTTTGTATTGCCGAAAAAACATATGTTTCTGAGCCGAATCGTCGCCATGTGACACCAGAACATTATTTAAAAACTGAAGAAGAAATGTGTCAGCTTTTTGCCGATATTCCCGAGGCACTTCAAAATACGGTCCAAATTGCCAAGCGTTGTGCCTTTATGGCGGAAAAGAAGAAGCCTGCTTTCCCGAATTATGATTGCAAAGGTAAAACAGAGGATGAAGTTTTGCGTGATATGGCGGAGGCTGGTTTTAAAAAGCGCATGGAAGGTCGTAGCCCCGAAGAACAAGAAAAATATCACAAACAAATGGAATTTGAGCTGGGTATCATTAAACAGATGGGCTTCCCTGGGTACTTTTTGATTGTGGCAGACTTTATTCAATGGTCGAAAAGTCATGGTGTTCCTGTGGGCCCTGGTCGTGGATCGGGTGCTGGTTCTGTGGTGGCGTGGTGTTTGACGATTACAGACATTGATCCCATGCGTTTTGATTTGGTTTTTGAACGATTTTTGAATCCTGAACGTGTGAATATGCCTGATATTGACGTGGATTTTTGTCAGGAAAAACGGGAAAAGACGATTGAATATGTACAAAATCATTATGGTTTTGATCATGTGGCACAAATTATTACTTTTGGTAAGTTGCAAGCAAAAGCGGTGATTCGTGATGTAGGACGGGTTTTGCAAATCCCATATCCTGTGGTGGATCGGTTGTCAAAATTGATTCCTGCAGATCCTAAGATGACGTTGGAAAAAGCTTTTGAGCAAGAACCCAGAATTAAAGAAGAAATTGAACATGACGAAGCTATCAAGCAATTGTTTGAGATTGCTGTCAAATTGGAAGGACTTTACAGAAATACGTCTACGCACGCGGCTGGCGTTGTGATTGGGAATAAGCCATTGGATGAAATTGTGCCTGTGTACAAAGATCCATCCTCGGATATGCCTGTGACGCAATTTGATATGAAGTATGTGGAGGAAGCTAGTCTCATTAAATTCGACTTTTTAGGCCTTAAAACTTTAACTACTATTAAAAAGACATTGGATTTAATTAAACGTCGTGGTATTGATGTTGATATTGATCACATTCCGTTGGATGATAAGGAAACATTTGAATTGCTGCGTCGTTCTGATACAACAGGTGTGTTCCAATTAGAATCGACAGGTATGAAAAAAATCTTGCATGATATGCAACCCGATAAAATTGAAGATATTGTCGCTTTGGTATCGCTTTATCGGCCAGGGCCAATGGATTCTATTCCTACCTATATTAAAGTGAAAAAGGGTGAGGAAAAACCCGATTATATGCATCCGATGTTAGAGCCGATTTTAAAAGAAACATATGGTATTATGATTTATCAGGAACAAATAATGCAAGTATTAGTGTCGATGGGAGGCTTTACTTTCGCTGAAGCTGATAATATCAGAAGAGCTATGAGTAAAAAGAAAAAACAAATAATGGACGAAAATAGAGAAGTATTTATTAAAAGAGCTATGGAAAAGGGCTTTGATAAGAAAAAGTGTGAAGATATATTTGCATTAATAACAAAATTTGCTGATTATGGATTTAAT